>CAIOXF010000157.1 GCA_903862155.1 uncultured cyanobacterium
CCGATGGACGACACCCCACCCAATCAGATCTGAGGAGCGTGCTGACGTTCGTGCCCCTGCTCCAACAGTCTCTTTTGGACATCCGGTTTCCCGTCCGCTGAGGACACTCCCGATGCGCCGCTCCAGGTGCCCCCGGGCCTACGGAAACCCTTTCTGAACGTCATGGCCCCAGGTGCCGTCGCCGGCAGCTCCGCCCCACAACTGAAGAGCCCCCAACCTTCGCGTTGATGACCAAACGCCGAGGCAGCCATCCAGAACCGCCTGTCCGGCGGCGCGAGATGACCTGCTGAGGGACGCAAGCCCGGCCCCACGGCCGGGCTTCGTTATTGGAGCTGCAGCGAGCGCTCCAGCTCGGCCAGCACCACATCGGCCACCCGCTGGATGCGGAAGCGGCAGGCCAGGGTTTCACTCACGGCGAAACTGCCGTGCTCCCAATACTTGTTGCTGCCCGCGCCGCCGCCGCAGAGGCCGAAGTAGGCGCAGGTGCTGCG
The DNA here is from genome assembly GCA_903862155.1 of uncultured cyanobacterium. Taxonomy (GTDB): domain Bacteria; phylum Cyanobacteriota; class Cyanobacteriia; order PCC-6307; family Cyanobiaceae; genus UBA5018. Next base: position 492 of record CAIOXF010000157.1, read on the forward strand.
GCAGAGATCCACGCCGGCCTCCATGTCGCGCGCCACCCGCTGGAACTTCTCGGTGCCCACCACCGACTCCAGGCTGTCGGTGAGCACGTTGCCGAACACGAAATCGCCGAACTCGGGCGTACTCACCGCCAGCAGCTCCGGATCGAAGGTGGTGAAGTTGCCATGCACATCCACGTTCACGATCACGAACGGGCGATTCATGTCAGTGCGCTCCAGCCGGGTATCGGCGTGGGCCAGGGCCAGCACCCCGTCGAACTCCCGGCAGTGCAACCGCCCGCCGCTAGAGGCGTTGCGCTCCCAGAGGCGCTGCATGAAGGCCACGTAGCGCTGCTCCAGCTCCGCGCTGAGGCTGGAGTGGGCGTTGGCGCCCTCGGTTTCCTCCATGTTGAAGCCCACATCCGTGATGCCCTGCTCAAGGAAGAAATCGAAGATCGCGTCGGGGTGATCCAGCGAATCGCTGGTGAGCACCGCGATCACGTGGAACGGGATCCCTTCGCGCTGCAGCCACCCAATGCCGCGCATGGTGGCGGAGTGGCTGCCCAGGCCGGTGCGGGTGCGGCGATGGGCGTCGTGCAGGAACGCCGGCCCATCAAGGCTCACCCCCACCGCGATGGTGTTGCGCTTCAGGCAGTCGCACCACTCGCGGTTAATCGTGGTGGCGTTGGTTTGCACACACTGCTGGATCCGCAGGCCGGCCCGCTCGGGATGGCGCGCGATCGCCGCCTCGATCCGCTCCGTGGCGTCGTCGTAGAAGCTGCGCGGCAGGGCCAGGGGCTCACCGGCATGCCACAACAGGGTGAAGGGGCCCCCCACATAGGGGCTCTCCAGCACCCGATCGAGGGCGGCATCGAGCACGGCGCCGCTCAGCCGGGTGCGATCGCCCCGGTCGGGCAGATAGCAGTAGTCGCAGTCGAGGTTGCAGAACGGGGTACCCTGCAAAACCAGCAGATTGAGCGGGCCGAAGCCCGCTACCGGGCTTGGGCTCACCAGTTGCGGAAACCTCCGCGCCAGCCGTTCACGAAGCCGCCGTTGCCCCAGGCAGGCCGGTAGTTGCCGAAGCCCCCGTTACCGAAGCCGCCGTAATAGGGGTTGTAGTTGCCAAAACCGCCGTAGGCCGGCGCGTTCCCCCAGCCCAGGCCGGGGCCGTTGAGGAAGCCGAAGGCCAGGCGATCGTCGCCGGGTTCCTCGGGCAGGGGCTGCTGGCGCTCGCGCAGGGCCGCACTGATGCGGCTGAGGCGCTCATCAATGGAAGCGGGCGCGGAGCTGGTGGCCGCCTGGGCTCCCGGGGCGGTGATCGCCGAGAGCACCAGCAGCAGGCCGAGGAATCCGGCGCGATTGGAAGACGACATGACGGAGTGGATCAGGGCTTGCTGGGCGCGGCCTGGGGAGCCGGATTCTGGATCTGCTCGTGGCTGATCAACACGCTCTCGAAGAACGCCTTGATCAGCTCGGGCGGCAGGGCCATGGCGCTGCCGGGGCCGAACCAGCGGTTCACGGTGGCCGTGGCCTGGGCGTCGCCGTTCAGATAGGCCTGCTGCAGGCGGGCGATCGCCAGGTTCACCAGGTTGCGGAAGGTGGAGTTGTTCTCCGGCACGATGCAGCTCACCCCATAGCGCACGTAGCCCTGGCTGGGCACCAGGGCCAGGCCCGCAGTCTTGGCGGGAGGCACCAGGTTGGCCAGCAGCACCGAATCGCCCAGCACCCCCTTCACCTTGCCGGCGAAGAAGGCGTCGGTGGCCGCCTGCAGGTTGGGGAAGACCACCGGCGTGGCCTTGGCGTTGAGCTGGGGCAGCAGGGTCTGGCCGAGGGAGTTGGTCACCACAGCGACGCGCAGCCCCGCCAGCGAGGCGGGAGACCCATCAATGCCGGTGTTGGTGAGCAGGCGGATGCC
>CAIOXF010000158.1 GCA_903862155.1 uncultured cyanobacterium
CACATCCCCCAGCACTCTCAGGGCCGGTCAGCGTCGCTCGGCATGCGGCACCGGGCTGCAACTGGCGTTGCTGCTGGTGATTGCGATCGCGATGCTGGTGCCGCTGCTGTGGCTGGTGAGCACCTCGCTCAAGGGCCCGGCGGAAGACATCTTCACCAGCCCTCCGGCCCTGCTACCGGCCCAGCCCAGCCTGGATGCCTACCGGCGCCTGTTCGATGGGAGCCCGATGGCCACCTATCTGCTGAACAGCGCCGTCGTGAGCGGTTTGGCGGTGCTGGCGAACCTGCTGTTCTGCTCACTGGCCGCCTATCCGTTGGCCCGGCTGCGTTTCGGCGGGCGGGGACTGGTGCTGGCCCTGGTGGTGGCCACGATCCTGATCCCCTTCCAGGTGGTGATGATTCCGCTCTATCTGCTGATGGTGCAGATCGGCCTGCGCAACAGCCTCTGGGCCCTGATCATTCCCCAGGCCGCCACGGCCTTCGGCATCTTTCTGCTGCGCCAGAGCTTTCTCGGTGTGCCGGTGGAGCTGGAGGAGGCCGCCCGCAGCGATGGTTGCACCCCCATCGGCGAATGGTGGAACGTGATGATTCCAGCCGCCCGGGCGGATCTGATCACCCTGGCGATGTTCGTGTTCATCGGCACCTGGAGCGATTTCCTCTGGCCCCTGGTGATCCTCGACGACCCCCAGCTCTACACGCTGCCGCTGGGATTGCAGAAACTCTCCAGCAGCTTCTCGCTCGACTGGCGCCTGGTGGCGGCGGGCTCTGTGGTGTCGATTTTGCCGGTGCTGCTGCTGTTTATCGGGCTGCAGCGCTACATCCTGCCCAGCGCTACGGGCGATGCCGTGAAGGGCTGATCAGGGGGTTTCGTTGTCGCCCTTGAGCGGTGGCAGGGCCGGGATGGCGGGCTCGGCGGTGCGGGCCTGGGCGGCGGCGCGCAACTGGCGCAGTTGCTGATTGAGGCTGCTGTTCTCGGCGCTGAGGGCATCCACGCGGGCGGCGGAGCGCTCCAGCACCTGCAGCCGATCCACGGCCGAGCGGAGTTGCTGCTCCAGGCCGGTGGTGCGATCCAGGGCGCGGGAGTTCTCTAGGCCCTGCACCCGCTCCTGCAGTAGGCGGATGTTGGCGCTCTGCTGGCGGCTCTTGCCGAGCATCACCAGAAACAGCACCACCAGCAGGGCGGTCAGCCCCGTTTGCACCCAGTTCACCCACTCCGGCACGGCAGGCAGGGCCTGGTTGCGATCGGGCGTTGACACCATTGTGGGTTGAGCTCAGCGGAACGGAAGGCTGTGTTTCGATCCTGCCTCTCGTGCCGGCCTTTGGCCACGGCCAACGCGTGATCGACACGCACCGCCGCTCAACGCTTTGCCGCCGCCCCCCGCAGCAGCTCCTCCTCGGTGGCGGCGTACACCGCCTGGGCCTCCTCGCTGGAGCGGCCGATGCAGGTCATGCCGAGCTTGCCGAATTCCGACAGGCACCCCAGCAGGTGAAACACGCTGCCCCGCAGTCGCGCCGGGTCGTAGTGCAGGCCTGCGTCGGCCACGATGTCGATCAGGTCGATCGGCAGCAGGCAGCGCAGGTTGGGCGAGCAGAGGTTGTCGGTGGCCACGTAGTGCAGCGGTTGGCCGGTGGGGGAGAGGTAGAGGCCGCTGGCGGGATCGAGCTGGCCGGAGGTGATGGCGCTGAGGGCCATGTAGGGGTGGGTGGTGCCGCCCTGGCGCAGGTTCACCTCGATGGCCTGCACGTTCCAGCGGTCGCCGAAGCGGCGCGCAATGAAATCCACGGCGTAGCGCTCCAGCGCCCCCTCTGCCGCCAACGCCTCCCCCACCGCCTGGCCGTGGCGCATCAACTCCAGCCGGTAGGCCTCGTCGCAGGGAAAGCGGCAGCCCAGGTAGGTCTGGCCGCTGGCGCCCCCCAGCACCTGCTCATGGGTGGAGAGCACCTCCACCGACGGCCGCCCGCCGAGCCCACCCGGATGGATCGTGCCCTGCACGCTGGGGGAGCTCAGCTCCTCACCGCCGTCGAGCCAGGCTTCCACCAGCGCCCCCTGCTGCGCCAGCAGGGTGAGCCAGCTGGCGGCGGGCATCGGCAGGGTTTCCAGCGCGCTCCGCAGGCGCTGGCGTCGCGCCGCCCCACTCACCTCTGCCAATTGCAGCGGCGCGAACTCGAGGGGTGCATTGCCCTCGCCACCGAAGCCCTCGTTGAGTTTCACCACGCAGCGCCTGAGCTCCGGGTGGGCCTCCCACAGCTCAGCGGTGGCCTCGGTGAGGTCGTCGAGGTTGAAGGTGAGCGCCGAGCCGGGGGGATGGGGCACGCCGCAACGGGCGAACAGTTCGCGGCTGCCGGCCTTGCTGCCCCAGTGCCCCAGGGCTGGGTCGGTGCCCAACAGGGGAATCTGCAGCCGTTCGGAGAGCTGCTTCTCCAGCTCCGTCACCACGAAGCAGTTGATGAAGCTGCGGCCGGGCCGCAGCAGCTCGGCGATGCGGGCCAGCAGGGCTGGTCGCTCCAGCAGCTTCTCGGTGAGCGGCCGGTCGGAGGCGTCGTCGGTATCCACCAGATGCAGGCGCCGGCGGGCGTGGGAGGTGGGCACGCCGGGCAGGAGCTCCAGCACCGCATCCACCACCAGCTCCGCCAGGGGTTTGCTGGTGGCGTACACCATGCGCACGCCTGGATCCCGGAGCCGGATCAGGGAGAACAGCTGGCGTTCCTCGTAGTGGTGGGCGCCCTGCACCAGGGCCATCTGGGTGCGGTCCATCGACAGCGACGGCACCATCAGCACATCCACATCCGGCCCCATGGCGCCGATGGTGGAATTGCCCCAGGCAGGCTGCAGCTGCTCCTGCAGCGCGCGGAAGCCGGTGGTGGTGGCTGGGGTGCTCATCGCCGCTGCGCCAGGGTGGCTCCATGCTGCTCGACGTGCTGCAACCCGCCATGCGCGATGACGCCATCCGAACCCTGGGTTACGTGGCGGCGAGCCTCACCACCCTGAGCTTCTTTCCCCAGGCGCTGAAGGTGCTGCGCAGCGGCGACACCCGCGGCATCTCGTTGCGCATGTACGCGATGTTCACCCTGGGCATTGCGCTCTGGGGCGTGTACGGGCTGCTCACCGGCGATGGGCCGCTGATCGTGGCCAATGCCATCACGCTGGTGCCGGCCACGTTTGTGCTGCAGCGGCGTTTCGGGCAGTGGTGGGGCGAGCGGCCCAGGTGCTGAAGGCTTAAGCGCTGAA
>CAIOXF010000159.1 GCA_903862155.1 uncultured cyanobacterium
ACGCGCCAGGCCAATGGCCGGGTGAACGATCCCCAGCCCGGTGCCGCGCTGCTGGCCGCCCGCGCCGGTGTGCCCCTACTGCCCGTGGCGATCATCAACAGCCACCGCGCCCTGGGCCCCGGCGACGGCGGGATGCGGCTGGTGCCGGTGCACATCCGCATCGGCACACCGATCCCGCCCCCAGCCTCCCGGCGCCGGCCGGATCTCGATGCCGCCACCCGAGCATGCCAGGAGCAGATCAACGCCATGCTCGACCAGGGCCTGCTCAGCGGGCGCCAGCTCGCTCCAGCCAAGGACCGAACCGCTCTGCCACCCAGCCCCTGAGGTCGCGCCCGGTGATCACCCACAGCAGGGCCCGGGCACCATCGCCCCACACCTTGCTGCCGGATTCCGGGATGCAGAGCGCACCGCAAGGCACCGAGACCGGCGTGAGCGTGATGCCCCGGCTGCCGGCCACGATCCGGCCCACCAGCAGGGCCCGGCGCATGTGATCGCTGCTGGTTACCAGCAGCACATGGCGCACCCGGGCGCGGCGCAGTTCGCCCACCACCGACGTGAAATTGCTGAGGGTGTCGTGGGCGCGATAGTCGAGCAGCACCCGCCCGCCCCCAAGCCCGCTCTGGGCGAAGAGCCAGTGGGCGTATTCCGGGTTGCTGCCGCCGCTCACCACCACCGGCAGGCCCTTCTGGCGCGCCAGTTCCGCGGCCGTGCGCTCGCGGTCAACATCTCCCCCCAGCACCAGGATCATCTGGGGCGGCGGCGGCTGGGGCCACCACCACCCCCGTGACAGCCAGACCAGTCCCGCCGCGGCAGCCAGCAGCAGCAGGCGCCGTCCCCGCGAGCGGGAACGCCTGCGCCGCCGGGTAGGCGGGCGGCGCGTCATAGGGCGTCCACGGGGGAGGTGGGATACACCGGCAGCACCGGCTGCCAGGGTCCAGCCAGCTGATCGCGCTCCGCAGCCAGACCCATGGCCATCAGGGTGTCCACGTCGACCGGGATCTGGGGCGCAGCCACCAGCCTGGGCCCTGGCGGCAGAGCGGTGCCCATCGCAAAAAGGCGCGGAGCTTCCACCTCCCTCACGCCACCGAGCGCCGAAGGATCCGGGGCGTAGAGCCCAGCCACCTGACCGCGCCGCGGCAGCTCCTGCCCCACCCAGGTGGGTTCGCCGATGCGGTGGCGCACTGCCACCAGCGAAAAGCTGCTCACGCCATGCAGCGGGATCGCCAGCTGCTGGGCCAGCGTGCGCGCCAGCACCACCGTGAGCCGGGTGCCGGTAAAGCCCCCAGGCCCAGTCGCCACGATCAGGCGCCCGAGCTGGGGCCAGTCGGCAGCAGGCAACAGCTGCTCCACACAACCGAGCAGGTCGTTGGAGAGGGCGCGGCCCAGGGGAAAGCCAGCGCTGCGCCCCTCACTCGGCACGTCTAAATCCAGCACGCCCACGCCCAACACCTCGCTGGAGCTGTGCAGGGCCAACAGCCAGCTCATGTGGGCACCGCCTGATCAGGCCGTAGGCGCTGCCAACGTCCTGGATCGGCCTGGAAACTGGCGCAGCCCCGAACGTCCCATTCCACACCCACGGCTCCGGAGGGCAGGTTGATCACCTGCACGTGGATGCGGGGCTCGCGAGGCTCGAAATCGGGATGATCACTGAGATGGAGCGCGCCGTGCTGACGCTCCACCGCGTGGTAGGCCTGACACCGCTCCACCCAGTGGCAATCCACGCAGATGCACATGCGGCCGCGTCCACGCCAGGAGCCCATTGTGAACGCAGGCCTCACTGCTGAAGCGTTCGCCGAGAGCCTGCGGCAGCGGCTGGCCCCGGAGCGCTGGCCGCTGCCGATCGGGAGCCTTCCTGCCGACACGGTGCTGGTGGGCGGCGCCGTGCGGGATGCGGCGCTGGGCCGACTGGATGAGCAGCCCGATCTGGATCTGGTGGTGGAATCCGAGGCGATCGCCCTGGGCCGGAGCCTGGCCCGCCACCACGGCGGCACCTGCGTGGTGCTGGATGCGGAGCGCGATATGGCGCGCCTGGTGCTGAAGGGCTGGACGATCGACCTGGCCCGCCGCGAAGGCCCCGATCTCTCGAGCGACCTGGCCCGGCGCGACTTCACCGTGAATGCGATCGCCTTGCCCCTGGCACCGGGAAGCGTGGCCGTGGATCCCACCGGGGGCCTGACCCACCTGCTGCAGCGCCAGCTGGTGGCGGTGGCCGAATCCAACCTGGTGGATGATCCGCTGCGGCTGCTGCGGGGGGTCCGACTGGCGGCCGAGCTCAACTTCACCATTGAGCCAACGAGCCTGAGGTGGATCGAACGCCATGCCCCCGCGATCGCCCAGGTGGCTGGTGAGCGGGTGCTGGCCGAGCTGGAGAAGTTGGCGGAGGCCCCCAGCGGGCACCAAGGGCTGCAACAGGCCTGGGCACTGGGGCTGCTGAAGCCCTGGGGCGCCCAGCCGGCTGAGGGCCCGATCCAGCCCCAGCTCAGCCCGGAAACAGCGCACGCCTGGGGTCTCACCCCAGAGGAGGTGGCCGAGGCCCTGCCCATCGCGCGGCTGGCCTGGCTGCTCGACGGTGCTGCCATCGGGCAGCTCAAGGGCAGCCGCCGCTTGCAACAGCGCTGCACAACCCTGCGGAACTGGTGGGCGGCACTGGAGCGAATCCCCCTGGCAGCCCTGCCGGAAGAACAGCGATTGGCCCTGCACGAGCAGGTGGATGCCGACCTCCCGGCCCTCCTGCTCGGCCAGCCGGCTGAGCCATGCCCTACCACCCTGGAGCGCTGGCGTGATGCGCACGATCCCCTTTTCCATCCGAAACCACCGCTGGACGGCCGGGATCTGCAGCAGGCCCTGGCCATCCAACCAAGCCCCGAACTCGGCGAGTTGCTGCGGCATCTCAAACGGGAACGGGCCTTTGGGCGCCTGAGCGATAGCGATCCCGAGGGGGCCATGGGTTGCGCCAAGCAGTGGCTGGCGAGCCGTCAACCGGCGGCATGATTAACTGCTTGATGCAAAGGCGTGATGAAGAGGTTTCTCCTCGCCTGCTGAGTTTTTCTCTCCCTTCCCTTCCATGAGCGTTCGTCTCTACGTCGGCAACCTGCCGCAGTCCTTTGATGCCAAGGAGCTGGAGGCTCTGTTTGCCAGCGTGGGCGAGGGCGTTCGCTTCAAGGCCGTCAACGACCGCGACACCGGCGCCTGCCGCGGCTTCGGCTTCGCCAACGTGGACGACCAGAAGCTGGCCGAAACCGTGATCGAGCAGCTCAACGGCCGGGAGT
>CAIOXF010000160.1 GCA_903862155.1 uncultured cyanobacterium
CTGGGAGCGCCACAGCCGCCGCTTGGCGCGCAACCGCCGGGGCCTGTGCCTCTGACCCGAGTGACCGCGGCCACTGGTTTTCCGTTCAGACGCATTTTTAGATTCCAGGCAACGCAGGCGATCTCGCCTCCCCATCTCCCCGCCATCCCCTGACCATCGCCGCCCTGCCCGCACCGCCGTCGTCGCTCACGGCTGAGCAGCTGATCGCGTTGCAGTCGCGCCGATCCCGGGTGCTCAAACGGGCCGGCGACATCGTGTTTTCCCTGGCGGTGCTCACCCTGGGCTCGCCGCTCTATGTGGCCCTGGGCTGCCTGGTGAAGCTCACCTCGCGCGGACCGGTGTTCTACGTGCAGCAGCGCGTGGGGCGCGATTACCGCAGCTTTGGGGTGATCAAGTTCCGCACGATGCGCCGCGACGCCGACCACGTGCTGGGCCGGATCCTGGCCCAGTCGCCCGACCTGGCGGAGGAATTTCGCAACGACTACAAACTCAAGAACGACCCACGCATCACACCGCTGGGCAAGTTTCTGCGGCGCTCCAGCCTCGATGAGTTGCCCCAGTTCCTCAACGTGTTGCGCGGCGAGATGAGCGTGGTGGGCCCGCGCCCGATCGTGCGCGATGAGCTTGAGCGTTATGGCGAGCGCATGGATGAGGTGCTGGCGGTCCGGCCGGGTCTTACGGGCCTGTGGCAGGTGAGCGGCCGCAACAACCTGAGCTACGCCACCCGCGTGAAGCTCGATGTGCGCTATGCCCGCTACCGCAATTTCTGGATGGATCTACGCATCATCATCCGCACGATTGGCGTGGTGCTTGATCCAACTGATCGCGGCGCCTACTGAGCCGCCCAGGCGCTGAGGCCAGCAACGCCACACCCGCTCAGGGCGAGCCAGAGCAGGCTGAGCTGGCTGGTGAGCCTGAGAATCCGTTCCACGGCTGCCCCATCGGCCGGTGGCTGGCCCGCCGCGAGGAGGGGTTTGTCTTTCCACCCCTCGGCGTAGCGGTTGCGGCCCCCGAGTCGCACCTGGGCGGCGTGGGCGAAGGCGGCCTGCGACACGCCGGCGTTGGGGGAGGGGTCAGGCCGGCCATCGCGAAGGCTTGCCCTCACCTGGTTCCACCAACGTTTGGGGGTGAGAGGTGGTGGCTGCCAGGGCCATCGCTGCACTAGGGGCAGGCTGAGGGTCACTAGCCGGCAGGGCAGCCACACCAGCAGGTCGTCGAGGCGGGCGCCGGCGGTGCCCAGCCACTGCAGCCGGCCGCGGCGGTAGCCCAGCATCGAATCGAGGGTGCTGGCCGCCTTGAAGCCCCAGGCCAAAGCCAGCGGGCCGGGCCAGGCGGGGTTCAGCCCCCACAGCCAGGCGCCCACCAGCATCCAGAACAGCGGCGCGAACGCGCCATCCACCGCGTTTTCGCTGGCGGTTTCGGCGGCCGCCCGCAGGATCTCGGCTGCGCTGAGTTCGGTGGTGTTGCGCCCCACGATCCAGGCCAGCCGCTCACGAGCGGGTTGGAGTGCCTGATCCGAACCCTGGGGCTGCGTGCGATGGGTTGTTGGCTGGTTGGGAAGCGCCGCCAGCACGGCCCGCACCGCCTGGGCCAGGCTGCGGCCCGCCAGGGCACTGGCCAGGGCAATCGTGAGCACGGCCCAGCCCAGCCAGCCCAGTACAACTCCGTGAGCGGAGCCCGCCAGCGCGAGCTGCTCCAGGGCCCACCCGGCCAGCGCGCTGCCGCCCACCAACAGCAGGGTGATCAGGCCACCACCCACGCGCAAAAACACCGGACGGTCGCCCGCCCGGTGCTCCACCAACCGCTGCAGCCGGGTGATCCACCAGCCCATCACCACCACGGGGTGC
>CAIOXF010000161.1 GCA_903862155.1 uncultured cyanobacterium
CCTAATGGGATCTTCGCAACACGAGGTGTCGACAGGCACGGACAAAGGATTGGCTGGGGGCCGGGTGATGGGGAGATCCGCACCGTTCTGGCCAGACGAATACGAAGAAGTCCTTAAAGTTGAGCCACATTTGGTAGGGCAGTCGCCCAAACAACCTCGTTGAGCGGCACTCCCACCACCCGCGCCAGCTCCCCAGGGATGCCCAAGCGCCGCATCGTCTTAGGAGCGTTGCTCATGGGCATCGCTGTAGCCCCGATGGCGTCACGCCAGCTCGATCCGGCGGGCCTCGGTGATGGTTCTAACGCCTTTGCGATCCTCGGCGGCCCCAGTAACGCCGATCCCCTCCACTTCACCCCGGAAGAACTCAAGGAGCTGCAGCAGCGCTTCGGGGTGCATGGGCCCCAGCCCAAGTTGGCCCAGCTGTTCACCGAGGGCATCGACCAGCTCCAGCCCCTGCGCCACCACACGCTGCAGCGCCTGGAAGACCTGCGCCCCGTGATCCTGCAGGAAAGCGAGCGTCAACGGGTGAATCCCGTGTTCGTGACGGCCGTGCTGTTCGACGAAATGCGGCACGCCAAACCCGGAGAAGACATTCCGATCGCCGCCCAGTCGGGACTGTTCAGCACCCACGGCCCCGGTCAGGTGGCTGTCAGTGAGCTGATCCACCAGGGGTTGCTCCCGAAGGATGCCTCCGAGGAGCAGATCGCCGAAGCCCGCCGCCAACTGCTCCACCCCAGCACCAACGTGAAGGTGCTGGTGGGCAAGTTCGCCCGGTTGAGCAAGGAACTGGGGCTGCCCCGCCACCGCCAGCTTCAGGCCAGCCGCAGCCCCCGCGATGCCAAGGGCCTGGCCACCCTCGCCTACCTCCATAACGGCAAACTCGATTACCCCGGGCGGATCCTGCGTTCAATGCAGGATCCCGAGCTCCACGCCCTGCTGTTCAGCGAGCGCAAGACCCCGCTGCCACCCGTGATCTGATCAGCTGATCTGATCAGCAGAGGGCTCCCAAGCTGCTGAGCCTCTGCTGCAGAGCTCCCCAGTCGAAACTGCGGGGATCGGCCCGTTCCCCGCCCAGATCCACGGCCCGATGGGTGGTGATGTTCTGGGGTGGGATCCGAAACCGGCGCATCCAGTCGGCGAGCAGCACGGACAGGGCGTCGTATTGCGCCCGGGTGTATCCGCTGTGGGCCGACTCCGCGTTTTCCCCATCGAGCGGTGTTTCCAGGCTCACGTGCAGAGCGAAGTTGTTCACCGAACCACCCACCTTGGGATTGGTCACCACCCAACGGCCGTTAAAAGCTGAATTGCCGGCACCGAACGCCCGTTTGGCCGGATCCAGCAGCTTCACCACCTGGCCGTCGAGGCCGATCAGAGCGTGATAACTCACCTGGTCGTCGTCGTGGGGATGGGCGGTGGTGAAGGTGTTGATGGCGGAATTGATCCCGTACACGGTTTCGTGCAGCACCACCACCTGGGGAGTGGGATCCACCCGGTTGCCGTAGGCGTCCCGCTGGAAGCGCTCCCCGAAGTTGGTGGGATCAATCGTCACGCGGGTGGCCTGGCTGGGAAGCTCCGCGAGCTGACGCCGCAGCCGGCTGGCCAGTTCGGGATCACTGGCTGTGCAGCTACGCCGCAGCGGCGACACCCAGGCTTGATGGGCGGGCGGGGCCGGGGCATCACGGCGGCCAGCGGGTGGCGCCATCGGCGGCGAGCCCAGCTCCTGCAGCAACTCCAGCAGGGAGGGATCGCGCTGGCTTAGGTCGCTGCGCTGGGTCCAGTCGCTGGCCAGCCAACCCAGGCCCCCCAGGCTCAACGCCAGCGCCGCCATCACCGCCACATGCAGCTTCATGGCCGTGCCAATTGCAGCCATGCGGCCCGCTGTTCAGCCGTGGCTGGGGACGCCTTGGGATCCAGCTCCAGCACCCAGCGCTGCACCGCAGGCTCAACGGGCCGCAGCGGGCTGCGGCGCACCAGGCCATCGCGCACCCAGAGCAATTCCCGCTCCAGATGCGGGGCCCGGCGCTTGAGCTCCCGTTCGGCATCGTCGGCGGAGCGGAGGCGATAGCCATCGAGGGCCAGCAGCTCATCCCCCACCGTGAGCCCCGCCACCTGGGACGGGGAATCCCGGTCCAGCCGCCGTACCACCAGCGCCCCAGCCTGGGCCTCCAGCTGCCAACCCACCCAAGGGGCATTGGCCGCTTCCAGGCGCAGCCGTAGGCCCACGAACGCCAGGGCTTCATCCAGCGGTGGATCATCGGTGCTGTTGAGCCAGTGCAACAGCAGCTGCTCCAGCTCCGGATCGTGCCGGCTGAAGGCTTCGATCAGATCGGTCTCGGTGTAGCCCCGGCCCGCGGCCCCATGGCTACGCCAGAGCTCCTGCAACACCACCGGCAAGCCGCTGCCCTGGTGCCGTAGGCGCAGATCCAGCACCAGGGCCAGTACCGCGCCCTTGAGGTAGTAGCTGATCTGGCTGTTGGCGCTGTGGGCATCGGCCAGATAGAGCTTCACCCAGGCCTCCTGGCTGCTCGCCCGGAGGCTCTGCACCCGCCGCCCAGGGCTCAGCAGGTAGCGGCTGAGATCCGCGCCGAGATCCTCCAGCACCTCCGCTTCGCTGGTGATGCCGGCGGCATGGGGCAGCAGCTGGTCCACGTAGCTGGTCACCCCCTCGGCAAACCAGAGGGTGGGCATCACCACCGCCTGGCCGTAGGCGTAGGGGGTGAGCTCGGCGGGCCGCAGCCGGCGCACGTTCCACAGGTGCAGATATTCGTGGGCCACCAGCTGAAGCAGCTTGCGGCGGCCATCGGGCTTGGCCAGGGCCTGGCGTCCGAACTGCAGCACGGTGCTCAGGTCGTGTTCCAGGCCGCCATAACCGTTCTCGGTGCGATGGAGCACGAACAGGTAGTGGTCGGCAGCGGGCTGCTCCACACCCATCAGCCGGCAGCAGGCGAGGCACACCCGCTCCACATCCGCCAGCCAACTGGCGTCTTCGGCGGGAAGGTCGCCGCCCCACTCCACCCAGCGATGGGGCACCCCTGCCACGGAGAAGTGATGGCTGGGGTGGGGCCCGGCCTCCACCGGCGTGTCGATCAGCTGGTCGAAATCACTGGACAGCCAGCTGCCATCGGGTTGCTGGGGCAGGGGCACAAACGGCTCCCAGCCCTCAGGGAGCTCAAGGCTGAGCTTGTGGGAGCTCCAGCGCTCCCCCTCAATCTCCATGGCCACGGCCGCGAGGGCCAAAAAGCCGTGGTCCACCGTGAGATGGCAGGTGCGCACGGTGAGCTCCGGCGCCACCAGGCCGTAGCGGAGCTCCAGCGGCTCAAGGGATGGCAGCTCCGCATCCCAGCTGGCCACCCCGGTGCGCCGCAGGGGCACGGACTGATCAGCCTGACGCAGCTCCAGGCCCTCCAGCCGGCGCACGTAGTTGCGGATCAGATAGGAGCCCGGGGTCCACTGGGGCAGGGAGAACCGCAGCAGCTGGCGTTGGGGTTGATGCTGCAGCCGTACCTGCACCAGCTGGCGATGCGGCTCCGTGAGACGAATGGCGAGGTGGGGCACTGGCGCGCAGACCTCAGACCACCAGGGACGACTCGATGTGAACGGTGGCGCCCTGCAAATCCAGGGCCGCATCCCTCAGCGCCTGTTGCGCGGCGTAATGCCGTGTGAGGCGACCCAGCAGCGACTGGAGCGAACGGGAGCGGCTCAGACGCTGGAGATCACCCACCAGGGCAAGCGAACCATCGGCCTGACGGGCCCAGCCGATGCTGTGGCCCTCGGGCAGCTTCACCTGCAGGACCACCTTGCGGCGGTCGTCGGCAAACCCACGCAGCATGCCGCCGCTCTGGGGCTCAAGGCCCAGCGCCTGCAGGCTTGCCGCCAGCAGGTCGGCATCGCGCAGCACCGTTGGCAGGATGGACAGGTGGGACATGGCCGAATGCCCGCTTTGAATGACCCTAGCGATCGCGGGCTGGCCGTCCAGTGGCCAATCGCACAGACGCCAGCCGCTGCGGAGCCCCCATCCCGGCGGCTGCGACTCGGCGTGATGGCCTCGGGCAGTGGCAGCAACTTCGAGGCGGTGGCGATCGCCTGCCGCGAGGGCCAGCTGGCGGCGGAGGTGGCGCTGCTTGTGGTGAACAACGTCGGGTGCGGGGCCAGCCAGCGCGCCGGGCGCCTCGGTATCCCCTGCCAGCTCCACGATCATCGGGGCTTTTCGAGCCGCGAAGCCCTGGATCAGGCCCTGATCGCGAGCTTCCGGACTGCCGAGGTGGATCTGGTGGTGATGGCCGGCTGGATGCGCATCGTGACGCCCGCCCTGATCGGAGCCTTCCCCGGGCGGCTGGTGAACATCCATCCCTCGCTGCTGCCGAGCTTCCGTGGGATGGATGCGGTGGGCCAGGCGCTGGCGGCGGGGGTGACGCTGACGGGATGCACCGCCCATCTGGTGAGTGAAGAGGTGGATGCGGGGCAGATCCTGGTGCAGGCCGCGGTGCCGGTGCTGGAGGGCGACGACCACGCCAGTCTCAGCGCCCGCATCCACAGCCAAGAGCACCGAATCCTGCCCCTGGCGGTGGATCTGGCCGCCCGACGCCTCGGCCTGCTTCAGGGATAGAAGGGGAGCAACGGCAGGCCTTTGGTGGACTCCAAGCCCGCCAGCAGGTTGAGGCACTGCAAACCCTGGCCGGCCTGGCCTTTCACCAGGTTGTCGATGGCGCTCATCAGGATCAGCTGGCCGGTGCGCGGATCCACCTGCACCGAGATCAGGGCCCGATTGGTCTGGCG
>CAIOXF010000162.1 GCA_903862155.1 uncultured cyanobacterium
GGTGGGCCGGCGGCTGGCCAGCTCCAGCAGGGTGCGGTCGTGGAACACCACGTAGGGCGGTACGCCCTGGCTTCGCGCCTGCTCCGTGCGCCAGGCCTTCAGACGCGCCACGAGGTCGGGATCGGCGTCGCCCCAGTAGGGGTTGTTCTGGGCCCGGCTGCTGCCGCCGGCACGGCGGCGTTCGGCCTTGGGGGGCGGCAGGGGCAGCTCCAGGCGCTGCTCGCCCCGCAACACCGGTTTCACCAGGGCGTCAGGCCCGAAGCGCAAGCCGCCGCGCCCCTCCGGCACCGGCTCCAGCAGGCCCAGGCCGGTGAGCTGGCGCACCAGGGCCTTCCACTGCTCCCGGTCGAGCTCGTTGCCGATGCCATACACGCTCAGCTGATCGTGCCCGAGGCTGCGGAGGCGTTCGGTGTCGGCGCCGAGCAGCACATCCACCAGGTGGTTGGCACCGAAGCGCTGGCCGGTGCGATACACGGCCGAGAGCAGCTTCTGGGCCGGCACGCTCACATCGCTGAGGGCCTTGGGCTCCAGGCAGCCATCGCAGTTGCCACAGGGCTCGGCCAGGCTTTCGCCGAAATGGCGCAGCAGCACCTGGCGGCGGCAACCCGGCGCATCGGTGTAGCCCAGCAGGGCATCGAGCTTGCCGTGTTCAATCCGCTTCTGCTCCTCGGGGGCGGCGGAGTCGTCGATGAAGCGGCGCAGCTGGGGCACATCGCCCGGGCCGTGCACCATCCAGGCCACCGCTGGCAGCCCGTCGCGCCCGGCACGTCCGGTTTCCTGGTAGTAGGCCTCCAGGCTCTTGGGCAGATCCACGTGCGCCACGAAGCGCACGTCGGGCTTATCGATGCCCATGCCGAAGGCAATCGTGGCCACCACCACCACGGCGCCGGTGGTGCCGCCGCTTCTGAACTGTTCCAGGGCCCGGCTGCGCTGGGCCGCATCCATGCCGGCGTGATAGCCCACGGCCTCAAAGCCGGCCGCCTGCAGCTGGGCCGTGAGGCTGTCGACCCGGCTGCGGGAGCGGGCGTACACGATGCCGCTGTGGCCTCGCTGCTCCTCCAGAAAGCTCAGCAGCTGGCGGCCGGGCTGGTCTTTGTGGCGCAGCACATAGCGGATGTTGGGCCGATCGAAGCTGGCCAGGAACACCCGCCCCTCCTGCAGCCGCAGCCGCTCGAGGATTTCATGGCGGGTGCGCGGATCGGCGGTGGCGGTGAGCGCCAGCCGTGGCACCGGCGGGAAGCGCTCGGCCAGCACGCCCAGCTGGATGTATTCGGGCCGGAAGTCGTGCCCCCACTGCGACACGCAGTGGGCCTCATCGATGGCGAACAGACTGGGCTGGATCCGCTCCAGCAGATCCCCGTTTAGCAGCCGCTCGGGGCTCACATAGAGCAGCTTCAGGCTGCCATCGGTGATCTGGCGCCACACCGCCGCACTGGCTTCCGCATCCAGGCCGGAATGGAGCGCCGCCGCCGCCACGCCCGCCTGGCGCAGGCCCGCCACCTGGTCGTCCATCAGGGCGATCAGCGGCGAGATCACCACCGCCAGCCCCGGCCTGCAAAGCGCCGGCACCTGATAACAGAGCGATTTGCCGCCCCCGGTGGGCATCAGCACCAGACCGGAGCCGCCGGCCATCACGTGCTCCACCACGGCCGCCTGGGGGCCGCGGAAGCTGGGGTAGCCGAATACCTCGCGCAGTACCTGCTGCGGGTCGCGGCCCATGGGGGAGTTCAACGCTTGGATCTCCCACAATGGCGCCAGCCGCGAGCCCCCATGCCCCCCCGCTCCTCGGGTGCCGGCACCGCCACCGCCTGGGCCTTCCTCACCCCCGCCCTGCTGTTGATCGGCCTGTCGGTGCTGATCCCGGCGGCCATGGCCCTGGTGATGAGCTTCAGCCAGGCCGGGCTCGATGTGAGCGAACCGCTTCGGTTCGTGGGGCTGGCCAACATTCAACGGCTCCTGGCCGACCCGATGTTCCTGCGGGTGGCGGGCACCACCCTCCTTTATTTGGTGGGGGTTGTGCCGCCGATCGTGCTCGGCGCCCTGGCCCTGGCTGTGCTGGTGAACCGCCAGCTGCCCGGCATCCATTGGTTTCGCGGTGCGCTCTACACGCCGGTGCTGGTGTCGATCGTGGTGGCGGCGATCGCCTTCCGCTGGATCTACGCCGAGAACGGTCTGGTGAATGGGTGGCTGGGGGCGCTGCTCGGCGATGCCTTCCGCCCGATCGGTTTCCTCACGTCACCGCTGCTGGCCCTGCCCTCGGTGATGCTCGTGACCCTTTGGAAGGGGCTTGGCTACTTCATGGTGATCTTCCTGGCGGGCCTGCAGGGGATCCCCAAGGAGCTCTACGAGGCGGCTGAATTGGATGGCAGCGAGGGCTGGCGGAAACACCTCGACATCACCCTGCCGCTGCTGCGGCCTTACATCACTTTGGTGGCCGTGATCTCGGCGATCGCCGCCACCAAGGTGTTCGAGGAAGTGTTCCTGATGACCCAGGGGGGGCCAGCCGACGCAACCAAAACCATCGTGTATTACGTGTACGACCAGGCGTTTTCGGAGCTGGAGATCAGCTACGCCTGCACGGTGGGTCTGGCCCTGTTCCTGATGGTGCTGGTGCTCAGCTTGATTCGCTTCGCCTTCGCCGGCGATAAGGGCATTCCCTAACCAATCGCCACAGCCTCGGTCTGATGAGCTGGGTATCAGCTCGCTCTGTTCCTGCTGATTTGAGGTGCCAGGGTTCCGTGAGTGGTACGAACCCGGCATCTCCCGGGCGGTGGTGCGCTCCACCTGGCGGCGTCAGCTGCGCCAGTGGCATCCCGGCCACGGCGGCGATCCCCAGCTCTGGATCCGGCGCCAGGCCGCCTACCAGCTGCTGGAGGCTTGGGAGAGCTTCGACAATCTCAACCAACCCCGCTGAGGGTTGGGTGGGAAAATGGCCGATTGGCAGCCGTGGCGGTGACCAGCGCAACCTCGATCGGCGTGGTGGGCGGCGGCCAGCTGGCCTGGATGCTTGCCGATGCCGCGGCTGATCTGGGCATCGCTGTGCACGTGCAAACCCCGGGCGATGCCGATCCGGCCGTGCGCAACGCCAGCAGCGTGGTGCAGGCCCCCCTGCGGGATGCGGCCGCTACGGCGGAGCTGGCCCAGCGCTGCGCCGCGATCACCTTTGAAAACGAGTGGCTCGATCTGGAGGCCCTCGAACCCCTGGCCGCCTCCGGGGTGCGGTTCGTGCCATCGCTGCCGGCCCTGGAGCCCCTGGTGTGCAAGCGCAGCCAGCGCCAGCTGCTGGATCGGCTGCGGCTCCCCACCCCCCGTTGGTGCGAGATGCCGCGCCCGGGCGAGAACTTGCCCGAAGGGATGTCCTATCCGTTGATGGCCAAGGCGGCCAGCGGCGGTTACGACGGCAAGGGCACGGCGGTGTTGCGTTCCCCCGCCGACCTGGCGGCTCTGCTGGAGCGGGTGAATGCGAGCGAGTGGGTCCTCGAGGAGCTGGTGGCCTTTGAGGTGGAGCTGGCCCTCAGCGTGGCCCGCGACAGCGCCGGACGGGTGGAGGTGTGGCCCCTGGCCCAGACCCACCAGCACCGTCAGGTGTGCGACTGGGTGCTCACGCCAGCGGCCGTGCCCCATGCGGTGCAGGCCTTTGCCCGCAACATCGCGGCCTCCCTGGTGACCGCCCTCGACTACGTGGGGGTGCTGGCCATTGAGTTTTTCTATGGGCCCGCTGGATTGCAGGTGAACGAGATCGCGCCGCGCACCCACAACTCCGCCCACGTCACGATCGAGGCGGCACATACCAGCCAGTTCACCCAGCAGGCCCGGATCGTGGCCGGCCTGCCCCTGGCCAGCACCGACCTGCAGGTGCCGGGTGCCCTGATGGTGAACCTGCTCGGCTTTCTCGATCAGGAGACCGACTACCAGGCCCAGCGTGATGCCCTGGCCGCCCTGCCCCGGGCTGCCGTGCATTGGTATGGCAAGCGGGGCGCGGGCCTGGGCCGCAAGCTCGGCCACGTGACTCTGTTGCTGGAGGCGGCGACTGCCGCTGAACGGGAGCAGGAGGCGATGGAGCGGCTCATGGCGGTGCGCGCCATCTGGCCGTTGCCCCCCGAAGACGCTTAGGCTTCTAGCGGACTGCCGTGTTGGTGACTGCCTTTCACAGTTTTCTGATCTGACTCCCTCTTCGACATGGGGGTCTGCAGCGGAAGCAACGTAGGCCGGCCTCGTAGCCGGAAACGGCGCCCCGCCCTTGACCCCCTTCTGGTTCATCCAGGTCGAAACACTGGGGCAACACGGCACGGCGGTTCACCCTTTTCCTCTCTCCCCCAACAGCCTTGATGGCGCTTGCTCTTCGCGCAGTTTCCGGCCAACGCATGCTGCTGGCGGCTGCCGCGGGTGTGGCGAGTGTCATTACCATCTGTCCGGCCAAGGTGCAGGCGGTGAGCCTCAATGAGGCCTGCGGGATGTTTGCGTCCAAGCTCAACGCGGCGGTGCAGTCCGGCGATCAGGCCAAGGCCCAGCTGATCTATCAAGACGGCAGCCAGCGCATTGCCCAGCGCTTCAACGGCGCCACCTGCCCCAACGTGAAGCCCCCCGCCCCCAACTGAGGCCCGGCGGTTCACCGGTAGATCCGCGGCGTTCCGCTGCTGCCATGCACGCCTAAGACGGGGTGTCCTTTGCAAGGCGTGCATGCGTTTGCCATCTCTTTTGGCGGCGGGCGTGGCCCTGCTGCTCAGCGTTGCGCCGGCTGCCCAGGCCGGTAGCTACAGCGTCACCGGACGCTGGGAGCTGGCCCAGGCCCGGCGTGTAGCCCTGGTGCAGGTGCCGGAGGGTGTCGAGGTCACACGGCTGCAGTGCTCGGTGATCGACAGCCCCCAGCCCAACTACACGAGCATCTGCTCGGTGGAGGTGAAGGAGCCCCGCCCCTGAATCAGCGGTGCTCGATCAGCGCGTCGGCTGCGTAGCGCACCTTGGCCAGGCCGGCGTATTTGTCGGATGCGTCGCGGTAACCCGCGGCGCACACCACACAACTGCGATAGGGGCTGCCCTCCAGCCCCAGGATCCGGTCGTAGTCGGCCGGCGAGA
>CAIOXF010000163.1 GCA_903862155.1 uncultured cyanobacterium
CGAGGAGCACGTTGGAATCGACCAGCACCATCAGGGATCCTCGCCCCTGGTGAGGGCCAACAACTCCTCGGTGCTCAGGCGGGTGCGCACGCGAGCCTGGAGTCGATCTGTGCGAGCCGCGCGTTCTCTTTCTTCAGCTGCGCGATCTCGCTCTCGAGCTGCTGCATCCGCTGCTTCCGCTCGATCGATCTGATCTCGAGATCGACGACGGGATGCCAGTTGAGCCTCGAGAGCCAACGGCGCCAGCGAGGCAAGGAGGAGAGAAATTCCGACCTGCTGATTGAGCCGGAGGGTTGGGCCCCAAAAGACGTTGACATGGTCATATCCGGCAAACAGCGTGATCAGGGCGAGCAGCACACCGGCGATCAGCGTGATCCAGCCCTAACGGTCGAATCCGAACAACACCGTAGCCAGCCCAAACCTTGCATCAAGGCTCGTACCGACGTTCCAAACGGGCATCCGTGGAATCACGGATCGACCCGCTCTGAGCCGCCAGGTGGCCGGGCCTGGCGGGTGCTTTGTGCCGCGTTGGGCATGCGATCAGGGCTGCAGCCCTGATCGGGTGGTTCCCTCCAGCAGCGGGGGCTCGCACCTCCATGGAGGCCAGGTTCAACGCCCCAGCTTTCGGCGGAGATCCTTGGGCACCAGCAGGGTTTCGATCTTGCTGGTGTTGCTGATCAGCGCACGGCGGGTGCCGCGGTAAGTGACGGGATAGGCATCTGGGTTCGCACGGATGCGCTGGAAAACCAGTCGAACCTCCGCCAGGAATTGGCGGCCCAGTCCGTTCTCCTGGCCTTCGTACCAGCGAGCTGCGGCATCGAGATCCTCCCTGGCTTCTGGACGCAGCCGCAGCGCCATGTTCAGAGCGACTGCTCCAAGGCTTCCAGCACCGCATCGGCATCCAGACCGGGGTCGCCGTCAGCCAGGAAGCGCTCCAGGCGCTGATCGATCAGCTGCCGATCGGCGTCGCTGAGCTCAGGACCCATCTGTTCAGCGGCGATCGAGTCCCACAGGGTCTGGACCAGCTCCAGCCGTTGCGCCAAGGGCAGGGTCAACAGGTCATTCACCACTCGCCAAGCCGGCAGGGCCGGAGGGCTAAGACAACTAAAACCTAGCTGGGGGGTGGGGTAGTCGCCACCAGGGTCGGAACACCACCGCATCCCTCGGCCAGTCTTTGTGCCATGTCAAGGATCAGCCAGGCGCCCTCCTGAGCCCCACCAACAAGCTGCTAGATCACACGGCGGAGCCGCTGGCGAGATCGGCCAGCCCGGTGGCGATCAGCGTGCGGCGGTGGCGCCTGGGTCGGGGCTGATCAGCGTGAGCCCTGGGAAGGCCTGGCGGTAGCGACGTTGATCTCGGGTGAGGAGCGGGATTCCGGCCACCAGGGCATGGGCGCCAATCAGGACATCCGGGAGGATCATCTTGCGTTGCCCACCACGCTCGCGATAGGCCGCGTGGGCTCTGGCCGCGAGAAATGATGCCTCCCTGGGAATGGAGAGATAGCGATAAAGATGGGATGGCAGGAGGTTGTCAACGTCTTCAATGCGCTCAACGGCGAAGGCGATTTCGGCATACACAATCGCGTTGATCGCGGCAGGGCCAGCATCGAGATGGCGCTGCAGGGCCTCGGCGCTCCAGCCGCTCCAGATGGGATCCGCCGTGATCACATCGAGAAGCACGTTGGAATCGACCAGCACCATCAGGGATCCTCGCCCCTGGTGAGGGCGAGCAACTCCTCGGTGCTCAGCCGTGTGCGCACGCGAGCCTGGCGCAGGCGCTGGATGGCGTCTTCCCCGGGGCTTGGCGATGGGGTGGCTTTTTCAATCACCACACGGCCGTTCTCTTCCCGGAACTGCACGCTGGTGTGGGGCAGGAGGCCGCAGCGCTTACGAATCTCCTGCGGAATGGTGACCTGGCCTTTGCTGGTGATGCGCATGGGCCACCGGGCTTCTAGTAAGAATCTTACTTGTCTGGAGCGAGGCCCACTCGCTCACCGTCCGTCTGGAAGCCGACTTGGAGCAGGAGCTCGAGGCCGTCTGCGCCGAAACCGGCCGCTCCCGCGGCGAGATCGTGCGCGATGCGCTGCGCAGGCAGCTGCAGCTGATGCGCTTTGAGCGGTTGCGGCGCCAGGCCCTGTCTTTTGGTGAGGCGGCTGGCTGGCTCACCGATGACGACGTGTTTGCTGCCATCTCCTGAGCGGCGTGCGGGTTGTCTTCGATGCCATCGAGGTGTTGCTCCGCGATCAACCAATCGCCCCGAGGCCTGCCGCGATCCTCGCGCTGGGCCTGGTGGATGCCGACGACGAATGGGTGCTGGCGAGCGCCGTTCTCGCAGAAGCTGATCTGTTTGTCACCGGCGATCCAGGCGGTGGCTGGATCACAAGGGAGAACCGCCGGCGAGATCAGCGAGCTCTGTGGCGATCAATTGCAGGAATCGCCGGTGGAGGGGGGTGGGATCGAGCCAGACAAGTGCTCCCGCTCGAAGCGCTCGAGCC
>CAIOXF010000164.1 GCA_903862155.1 uncultured cyanobacterium
GGGGAGCTGGAGGTGGAGGTGCTCGGGGAGGGCGGCCATGGCGCCCGGCCCCACCAGAGCACCGACGCCATCTGGATCGCGGCACGGGTGGTGAGTGGTCTGCAGGAGGCCATCAGCCGCCGGCTGGATGCGCTGCATCCGGTGGTGGTGAGCTTCGGGCGGATCGAGGGGGGCAAGGCGTTCAACGTGATCGCCGATCACGTGCGGCTCCTCGGCACCGTGCGCTGCCTCGACAACGATGTGCATGCCCAGCTGCCCGGCTGGATAGAAGACACGGTGAAGGCCCTGTGCGAGGGCCACGGCGGTGAGGCGCGGGTGCACTACCGCTGCATCTCGCCACCGGTGCACAACGATCCCGAGCTCACCCGGATGGTGGCCGACGTGGCCACCGCTCTTTTGGGCCGGGAGAAGGTGCTGTGGCTGGAGCAGCCCTCCCTGGGTGCAGAGGATTTCGCCGAACTGCTCGATGGCACCCGCGGCACGATGTTTCGGCTCGGGGTGGCGGGGCCCGCGGGCTGCACTCCCCTGCACAGCAACACCTTTGCCCCCGATGAGAGCTCGATCCCTGTGGGGGTGCGGGTGCTCACCGGCAGCCTGCTGGCCGCGATGGAGCGCAATCCGCTGTGAGCCAGCCCCGGGCTCAGCGGCCCTGGTTGCTCACCTGGCTGGCCCTGGCGGCCCCGCTGTTGATGGTGCTGGCGCTGTTGGTGCTGGTGCAGCGCCGCGGGGTTGATCGGGTGGTGGCTGTGCCGCCGCTGCTGATCGGTGCGGGGTTGCTGATCACCAATGCGGTGGCCCAGGGCCGCCGGCGGCGGCGTTTGCTGGAGGCGCTGCGCCAGCAGGAGCCAGGGCGTTGAGGCCCTGCCGCTGAGGCAGTGTGAGGGCATGAGCCAATCCCCCGATCTCGAGCAGTTGCGCGCCGCCATCGTCTCCGGTGATCCCGGCCGGGCGATGCCCGCTCTCGCCAACCTGCGGGAGGTGCCGGCGCAGCAGGCCATCCCCTTGTTGCTGCTGGGGCTGGAGCAGGAGATGTTCATGATCCGCTCGCTCAGCTGCGCCGGGCTAGGGGTGAAGCAGAGCGAGGCCGGTTGGGAGGCGCTGATCAACGCCCTGGAGCACGACGACGACGCCAACGTGCGCGCCGAGGCTGCCAATGCCCTGGCCAGCTACAGCGTGGAGCGGGCCTGGCCCGAGCTGCTAGCCGCCTTCCGCCGCGACACCCAGTGGCTGCTGCGCTGCAGCGTGCTCTCCGCCCTGGCAGAACAGCCTGAGATCGATCCGGCCTGGCTGCTGGAGTTAGCCAGCCTCGCCATCGGCGACAACGACGGCACCGTGCGCGTGGGGGGCGCCGAAATCCTGGGGCGGCTGGTGTATGAGTGGCCTGACGGCGGCGAGGCCCAGCAGGCCCGCGCCCTGCTTCAGCGGCTCCAGGCCGACCCTGATCACCGGGTGGTGGCCGCGGCGCTGGATGGCTTGCAGGCGGCCCAGGGGGCGGACTGAGGCGTTTCGGCCTTGCTAAGTTTCCTTTTGTCACTAGGGGTGCCCGGCTGTTTTTCAGCAGCCCCGGGCTGAGATCACACCCTCCGAACCTGATCCGGGTCATGCCGGCGCAGGGAAGTGAGACCGAACTCGGCAACCGGAACCCCGTGGCGGCCCCGTCGATGGTCGCCCTTTCCGTACTTCGCCACAGCCCGTCATGCGCAGCGCCTGGATCGAGAAGCGTCGCGGCAGCGCCAACGTGTCCCAGATGCACTACGCCCGCCAGGGGGTGGTGACCGAGGAAATGGCCTTTGTGGCCAAGCGCGAGAACCTCCCCGAGTCGCTGGTGATGGAGGAGGTGGCCCGCGGCCGCATGATCATCCCGGCCAACATCAATCACCCCAACCTCGAGCCGATGGCCATCGGCATCGCCTCGAAGTGCAAGGTGAACGCCAACATCGGCGCTTCTCCCAATGCCAGCGATGTGAACGAAGAGCTCAAAAAGCTCGAGCTGGCGGTGAAGTATGGCGCCGACACCGTGATGGATCTCTCCACCGGTGGTGTGAACCTCGATGAGGTGCGCACGGCGATCATCAACGCTTCACCGGTGCCGATCGGCACGGTGCCCGTGTATCAGGCCCTCGAGAGCGTGCACGGCTCGATCGAGAAGCTCTCGGAAGACGACTTCCTGCACATCATCGAGAAGCACTGCCAGCAGGGCGTTGATTACCAGACCATCCATGCCGGTCTGCTGATTGAGCACCTGCCCAAGGTGAAGGGCCGCCTCACCGGCATCGTGAGCCGCGGCGGCGGCATCCTTGCCCAGTGGATGCTGTATCACCACAAGCAGAACCCGCTCTACACGCGCTTCGACGACATCTGCGAGATCTTCAAGCGCTACGACTGCAGCTTCTCGCTGGGTGATTCCCTGCGTCCGGGCTGTCTGCATGACGCTTCCGATGAAGCCCAGCTGGCCGAACTCAAAACCCTGGGTGAACTCACCCGCCGTGCTTGGAAGCACGACGTGCAGGTGATGGTGGAGGGCCCCGGCCATGTGCCGATGGACCAGATCGAGTTCAACGTGAAGAAGCAGATGGAGGAGTGCAGCGAGGCACCCTTCTATGTGCTCGGCCCCCTGGTGACCGACATCGCCCCCGGTTACGACCACATCACCAGCGCCATTGGTGCTGCCATGGCCGGTTGGTATGGCACCGCGATGCTCTGCTACGTGACCCCCAAGGAGCACCTGGGTCTGCCGAACCCCGAGGATGTGCGCAACGGCCTGATCGCCTACAAGATCGCCGCCCACGCCGCCGACATCGCTCGCCACCGCCCGGGCGCCCGCGACCGCGACGACGAGCTGAGCCGCGCCCGCTACGCCTTCGACTGGA
>CAIOXF010000165.1 GCA_903862155.1 uncultured cyanobacterium
ACATCAAGGCCAACCACGGCATCGCTGGTGACCCCGGTGTGATCGCCAACAACTACATCGACTACGCCATCGCCGCTCTCGTCTGATTCCCTCAGCGATTGCTCCCCTCAAGGGCTCCCATCTGGGAGCCCTTTTTTGTGTTCAGGCCATCCCCTTCACCTGCGATCATCAACCCATTCGTGCCCATCGCCGCCCTCCATGGCTGCACTTGAGGCCCCCCTACGGGCCGGTGAACCCATCGCCGGGGAACCGACCGCCGGAACACCCATCAGTGAGGCCGAGGCCATCGAGCGCCTCCGGCAAACCCAGGATTCCTCGCAGCAGTACTACGGCGCCTGGTGGCTGGGCCGCATGCGCAGCCAGCACCCGGAAACCGTGCCCCTGCTGCAGCTGGCCCTGCGCCAGCGCAAGCCCCGCGATCCCGGCGCCGGGGTGGAAGAGAACGCCGTGGCCCGCAATGCGGCCCGGGCCCTGGGAAAACTTGCCCCGGCGGCCCATGCCGCCATCCCCGACCTACTCGACACCCTCGACGACGACGACGACGGGCTCAGGGAGGCGGCAGCCCGCGCCCTCGGTGAACTGAAAGCTGAAGCCGCAGTACCCCCCTTGTGCCGGCGCCTGGCCAGCGGCCCCGCCGGTGCCGGCGCCCTGCGCCCTGGCACTCCCCGGCTGCAGGAGCCCTGCGAGGCGATGCTCGAAGCCCTGGGCGATATCGGCGTGGCCAGCACCGAGGTGCTCGCGGTGGTGGAGCCGTTTGTGGGACACGAGCGGCCACTGATCCGCAGCGCCGCGGCCCGCACGCTGCTGCAGCTCAGTGGTGAGGCGCGCTGGGCGGAGGTGCTGCTCGAGCTGCTCGACCATCCGCAGCTGCAGGTGCGCCGGGCCGCCCTGATGGATCTGGGCGGCGCGGGCTGGCGGCCGGCCCTGGGGGCCATCGAGCGCACCCTGGCCGAAAACAGCCTCAAGCTGATCGCCCTGCGGGGCCTGGTGGAACAGGGCCAGGGCGAACCAGGTGAGGAGGCCCTGCTGGCCTGTATGGATGCCCTGCTGTGAGCACCACTGCCCTGATCGAGGCTCTGCAAAGGGCCGACAGCGCCGCCGGCCTGCTGGCCGCCACCCGGGAGCTGGCCTGCTGCGGCGATCCCAACGCTGCACCGGCACTGGTTGAGGTGCTCGGGTTCAACAACCCCGGCGCCGCCGTGGCTGCCGTGGATGGGCTGATTCAGCTGGGCCCCGAGGCCGTGCCAGCCCTGCTGCAGCTCGATCCCCAGAATTACGGCGCCCGGGCCTGGGCCGTGCGTGCCCTGGCCGGCATCGGCGATGTGCGCGGCCTCGATCTCCTGGAAGACGCCCTGGGCACCGACGTGGCCGCCAGCGTGCGCCGCGCCGCCGCCAAGGGTCTGGGCCAGCTGCAGCTGGAGGCGCTGGGCGGCGATGAACGCACGTTGGTGCAGGAGCGCTGCCTCACGGCACTGCTGGCCGCCACGGGCGATGGCGAATGGGTGGTGCGCTACGCCGTGGCCGTGGGCCTGGAAGCCCTGGGACTGCAGCTGCGTCCCCACCAACCGGCATTGCATCGGCAGGCCCACGGCGGCCTGGAGGCACTCACCGAACCGACCCGCGAGGAGGTGCTGGTGGTGCGGCTGCGCGCAAACGTGGCCCTCACCAAGCTGGAGGGCTGATGGCCAAGGACACCCGGGTGCTGTTCGTGTGCCTCGGCAACATCTGCCGCTCGCCGGCCGCCGAGGGGGTGTTCCTCCACCTACTGGCCCAAGAGGGGCTGGAGGATCGCTTTGTGGTGGATTCCGCCGGCACCGGCGGCTGGCACGTGGGCAAACCCGCCGACCGGCGCATGCTGGCGGCCGCTGAGCGGCGTGGTATCCATCTGCCCAGCCGGGCCCGGCAATTGGATGCGGGCGATCTGAGCAGCTTCGATCACATCCTCACGATGGATGCCAGCAACCTGGCGGATGTGCAGGCCCTGGCCCGGGAGGTGGGGAGCAGCAGCGCCCGGATCGAGCCGCTGGTGCGCTATTGCCGCCGGATGGACGCGCGCGAGGTGCCCGACCCCTACTACGGCGGCCCCGATGGCTTTGAGCACGTGCTCGACCTACTCGATGACGCCTGCCGCGGTCTGCTCGAGGAAGTGCGCTAGCGCGCCGCAGGCGCAGGCCAGGCCTCTTCGGGCACCCGGCTGCGGAACAGATCCACCAGGGCCTGAATCACGGCGTCGATGGTCATGCCGTCGGTGATGAGCTCCACCGCATCGGCCGCCATCTGCAGGGGGGCCACCTCGCGGGTGGAATCGAGATGATCGCGCTCGGCGATCTGGGCCTCGAGATCCTCCAGGGGAGGCACCGCAAAGCCGCGCTGCTCCAGATCCAGCGCCCGGCGCCGGGCCCGCTCGCTCACGGTGGCGGTAAGGAACACCTTCAGCTCTGCGTCGGGAAACACTGCCGTGCCGATGTCGCGGCCTTCGGCCACCAGCCCGCCCCGCTCGCCCATGGCCTGCTGCTGGCGGGTGAGGGCCTCACGCACGCAGCCGTGGGCCGCCACCACCGACACCTGGGCGGTGACTTCGGGGCTACGGATCGCGCTGGTCACATCGTGACCATTCACGCTCACCTGCTGCTCGCCCCCGGCCCCGGCCGTGAGCCGCAGATCCAGGCCCTCCAGCAGCGGCGCCACCACAGCCCCATCAGCTGGATCAACGCCCTGGCGCTGCACCCACCAGGTGACGCCCCGGTACATGGCGCCGGTGTCGAGATAGATCAGGCCGAGCCGCGCAGCAAAGGCCCGGGTCACGGTGCTCTTGCCCGCTCCGGCAGGGCCGTCAATGGCAACGATGGGGGAGCGGTTCATCAGAAAGGTGTGATCGATCAGGCGGGCCCCACCGCAGTGAACGGCCGCCGCCAGCAGGCTGAGGCCGTGGGGTGAAGCCAGGGGGCGCAGGCTGTTGGCCTCTACCACCTGCACATAATCCACCGTGAGGCCGGCGGCCTCGAGGTTGTGGCGCACGGCGGCCACCGGATCAGGGCTGGCACCAGCAGCAGCAAGGGCCCGGGGCAAGGCCAGGGCCTGCTCACGCTCGGCCGGGCTGAGATAGCGATTGCGGGAGCTAGCAGCCAAACCATCGGGATCACGCACGGTGGCGCAGCCCTGCACCACCACCGGCAGGCTCAGGGCAGCCACCAACTGGCGCAGGATCACCAGTTGCTGCCAGTCTTTTTCGCCCAGCAGCAGCCGATCGGGCCGCACCAGGGCCAGCAGACGGGTCACCACCGTGGCCACCCCATCGAAATGGCCGGGGCGGCGGCGGCCGCAGAGCACCGCCTGCAGATGGGCCGGCACCCGCAGCCCAAAGGCTTCCGCCTCACCGCCCGGATAGATATCCCCCACCCCAGGGGCAAAGAGCACAGCGGCGCCGGCGGCCTCCGCCAGGGCTGCGTCGGCGCCCAGATCGCGCGGGTAGCGGTGGAAGTCTTCCCCGGGGCCGAATTGCAGCGGATTCACGAACACGCTCACCACCACCTGGGGCTCAGCGCCACCAGCACACGCGGCCGCCCGTTCGATCAGGCGGCGATGGCCGTGATGCAGGGCACCCATGGTGGGCACGAAGTGCACCGGCTGGCGGCAATGGCGGCGCCAGTTGGCCAGCTCAGCCGCGGAGGTGATCAGCTGCATCAGCCCATGCTCCCAAACAGCAAAAAGCCCGCCCACCATTGGGTGGACGGGCTCGGAGATAGGGGTCGGGAGGCCGACGTGTTCAGCGGAGCACTTCCAGCTTCACCTGGGCCACACCACTGGAAGTAACGCCCAGCTCGCTGGCGGCGCCATGGGCCAGGTCGATCACCCGGTTGCCATGGAAGGGGCCGCGGTCGTTGATGCGCACCACGGCACTGCGACCGTTCCACAGATTGGTCACGCGCACACGCGTGCCAAAGGGCAGGGTGCGATGGGCAGCGGTGAGGGTGCCGCGGCGCAGCACTTCTCCACTGGCGGTGCGGTTTCCGTAGAAGCCAGGGCCATACCAACTGGCCTGGCCCTTGGCAACCTTCACCACGCTCGGCTGGGCAGGAACCGGAGCGATGGGTTGGGGGAGCACCGGCGAGGGTGCAACGTCCAGGGAGGGGGTGAGGTTGTCGACCTCACGGATGGCGACCTCGGTGCCAGAGACCGTTGCCTTGCGGTTGTCGTCCTCTTCACCGGCCATCTGGGTGACGGCTAGGGCGGGCGTGACCATGGCCGGAGCCAGGGCACTACCGGAGAGGAGCAGGGCAAGGGCCCCTAGAGAGAAGGTTCGACGCATAACAAGCGAAACCCGCCGCCAGAAGCGGCAACCACAAGCCAAATCAGTGGTTCGTCGGCGTTGGATTGCTGCACAGGCATGGATGCACGGAATCCGTGAATCGGCCCGGAAGGTGCAGCGAATTCGCCAGCGGAGTTCCTATCGGGGAAAAACAACAGCGAAACCGTAAGGGGATCAACCGGGCCGATCGGTCGACTGGACCACCCCCAGGCATGGATCAGGATTGGTGATCTCGGCAGCGAAAGCAGGCCAGTACAGGCCTGAAGCCGATCCAGCAAGACGCCCATTGATCAGCGAAGCCGATTTACGGCATAAGCTCAACTAATCGCCATGCATGCCAATTGGCGGACCGTCCACCCGCCAGCGGTTCGGTGGCATCAGAGGATCGACCCATAAGACGTTGTGACGAAGCCGATGGATTACCGCACTGCCGGCGTGGATGTGGTGGCCGGGCGGGCGTTCGTGGATCGGATCCGCACCAGCGTGGAAGCCACACGCCGCCCCGAGGTGGTGGGGGGCCTCGGCGGGTTCGGGGGCCTCTGCCGCCTCCCCTCCGGCCTGAAAGATCCGCTGCTGGTGTCGGGCACCGATGGGGTGGGCACCAAGCTCGAGCTCGCCCAAGCCCATGGGCGCCATCACGACGTGGGCATCGACCTGGTGGCCATGTGCGTGAACGACGTGATCACCAGTGGCGCCGAACCGCTGTTCTTTCTCGACTACATCGCCACCGGCAAGCTCACCCCGGAAGCGATGGCCGAGGTGGTGGAGGGCATCGCCGATGGCTGCCGGCAGAGCGGCTGCGCCCTGCTCGGGGGCGAAACCGCCGAGATGCCGGGCTTCTATTCACCTGGCCAATACGACTTGGCCGGCTTCTGCGTGGCCGTAGTGGAGGCTGCCGAACTGATTGATGGCCGTGCGGTTCAGGCTGGCGACCAGATCCTGGCGGTGGCCAGCAGCGGCGTGCACAGCAATGGCTTCAGCCTGGTGCGCCGCATCCTCGAGGCCCGCCACGTGGATGCCACCACCCCCATGCCCGATGGCAGCGGCACCCTGATGGACGCACTGCTCACCCCCACCCGCCTCTACGGAGAGCTGGTGAAGGCGCTGAAGGCGGCGGCGGTGCCAGTGCATGGCATGGCCCACATCACCGGCGGCGGCCTGCCAGAAAACCTGCCCCGCTGCCTGCCGGAGAACGTGCACGCCGTGGTGAATCCCGGCAGCTGGGAACGGCCAGCCCTGTTCCAGTGGCTGCAGGAAGCCGGTGAGGTGCCCGAGGCCGATCTCTGGAACACCTTCAACCTGGGCGTGGGCTTCTGCGTGGTGGTGCCACCCGATTCCCTGAACGCCACCCAGGCCGCTGCCGAGGCCGCCGGTTATCGCAGCTGGCACCTGGGTGCTGTGGCGTCCGGGCCCGCCCAGGGCGGAGCTCCGCTGGCCGGGCTGCCGCTCTGAAACGGCGGCGCAGCACACCGCAATTGCATCAGGTTCGGGAACCACGCTTCCGGATACGAGGGCTGCATCTAGTGTCTTGCGATACCGCGTATGCGGGGTAGCGGTGCCGGATCTGCGGATTCGGCAGAGGCGAAGAAACAACGCAACGAATCAGCGTAAGGATCAGTGATGCACTCGGAATTCGGCTCAGGTTCAGCTGCCCAAACCCGTGGTGTAGCGCAAGCCACCGCTATTCCCCCGGGCAGTGGCGTGACACCCATTACGGCTGGTGGCCGTATCACCCGGCGCCGGAGCTCGGCCGGTCCGGTGCCTCCGGTGCGTCCCCAGCGCCCCCTGGGCGTGGTGCCCCAGAGTCAGCGGGGCGGCCTGCGGCCCACCTTCCTCACCCTGCGCGACCACGGCAAGGTGTTCGTGGCCGACCTGCCCCGCCTCTCCGATGGCCAGCTGGCCCACGTGGCCAAGGAGGCCCGCGAGGTGCTCGAAAGCCTGAGCCGTCGCCTCGAGGAGCTGGAGGGCCAAAACTTCCTGACCCAGGCTGAGCGCGACACCAGGATCCGCGCCTCCACCAAGCGCGATGTGACCGAGCGCTTCATCCGCGCTATCGAGGAAGAGCAGGAACTGCGCCGCAACAACCCCGCCCTGCGGGCCGCCGCCGGCGAATCCCTGGCCCGGGCCTTCATGCAACTAGCCCGGCACCGCCTGCCCGGCGCCACCTTTGATTCCCTGCTGCAGGAAGCGCTAGCCGCCTGCGGTCCGGAAGCCGCTGAAGCTGCCGCCCAGGCCAACCCCGAGCACGACGACGAGACCGCCGGCGTCACCAGCCTCACCCGTCCGCCCGCCATGCCGGTGGTGCTCACCCCCGAACCGGTGGCCCAGGCCGTGTGAGCTCAGGCGCTCTGGAAGGGATTGGCCGGCATCCGGGCCGGCAACGCCAGCGCCAGTTGATCCAGGGCGTCGCGCTCACCTGGCTGCAGCTGCCAGCCCAGGGCGGCCTGCACATCAGCCACCTGGGCCGGCCGGCGCAAGCCTGGTATCGGCATGGCCCCATGGGCCCGGCACCAGTTCAGGGCCACCGCGGCCAGCGATGCCCCATGGGGCGCGCCGATCTCCTGCATCGAAGCCAGCAGCTCCCCTAGGCCCGGACCCAACCGGGCGAAGAGAGCCCGGCGGGTGCCGGTGAGCCCCTCGCGTCCTTCCCCGGGGCGGCGGGCCAGCAGGCCCAGGGCCAGGGGGCTGTAGGCCAGCACCTCAATCCCCAGCTCCCGGCAGGTCTCCAGAATTCCGCCAGGAGCGATCGGCTCGGGGGCCAGCAGGGAAAACTGCACCTGCAGGCTCACCAGGCGAATGCCCCGGTTCGCCAGGTGGGCGTACACCTGGCGCAGCCGCCGCGGCCCCATGTTCGACACCCCCAGTTCCGCCACCAACCCCTGCACCACCAGGTCGGCCAGGCCATCGATCAGCGGCAGCTCCTGCCAGGGGGCGTAGCGGGCGGTGCTCCAGTGCAGCTGCACCCGGTCGATCCGCCCGCCGAGGCGTTGGCAGGAGGCCTCAAACGCCCGCCGGTAGCCGACCCGCCCCAGCCGCCAGGGGAAGGGGGCCAGCTTGGTGGCCAGGCAGAGCTTGTCGCGCTGCTGCTGCGGCAGGGCGGAAGCGAAACGGCCCAGCAGCGATTCACTGCGGCCGTTGAATCGGCCGGTGCCATAGGAATCGGCGGTGTCAAAAAGGCACAGATCCGCCGCAATGGCCGCGCGGAAGGTGGCCTCGAGTTCAGCGTCCTGGCTGGGGTTGTACCCCCAGAGGAACTGGTTGCCCCAGGCCCAGGTGCCCACACCAATCCCTGGATGCGTCATCGTATTGACGAGCCATTGCCGTGCTTGCGGCCCAGCCTCCCAGGATGAGCCTCCCCACCAGCGCAACCCCGCACGAGCCAGCCTCGCTTCAGGCCTCCGCCCAGGCTCCGTCGAACAGCGGAAACGCGGCCATGCGACTCAGCCCCCAGGGGGAACAAATCCTCTGCAACCACTGCGGCCGCACCGCCACCAACGGCATCAGCTGCGAGGGCTACTGCGTGGCCGACTCGGGCTACTGACCATGGCGTTGCGCCGGCCCCGAACCAGCCTGCTGGCCCTGGCCGCCGGGGCGGCCCTGGTGGCCCACCCGCCAACCGTGGCGCGCCAACCCACTCCGGAGCTGGATTTCGGCCGGTTCAGCGAACGGCTGGTGCGCTGCGTGCTCAGCACCCCCACCAGCCATCGGAGCCAGCGCTCTTGCGGGCGACTTCGGATCGAACAAAACCTGGAAGGCGTGCTGAGCGTGCGCTTCAACCTGACGGCCGGCAACGAGCGCTACAGCAGTGAAGACCTGGTGTTCGCCGGCATGCTGTCTGGTGACAGTGAACCCATGGCCTGCCGCGGCGATGGGCGCTGCCAGCCGCGCTTCCCGGTTGTGCTGAGCGTAAACGCCATCTCCACTGGCGTCTACGACCGCCGCGGCCTGGCGGCCACCCTGCCGCGTGCCCGGGTGGCACGGGGCCTGTGCCGCATTGAGGCCGTGCGGGCCACCTGTGAGGCCACCGAACGCGATGGCGAGCGCTGGCGGGCCGAGGGCTTCTTCCTCGGCACCCCGCCGCCAGACGTGCGGGCCGCCCAGCGCTAATCAGGGCTCCGTCGGGTGATGGGCGCAGGGCATCCACAGGGAACCCATGGCATGCACGCCCGCGCAGCCCAGCTCACGGGCCTTTTGCAGCGCCACCGCCTTGCTCTGATAGGCGTAGAGGTTGGCGCTTGGGGATGCAACCTGGCCGTGATGGTGATGGTGATGGTGATGGGCAGCCGCCACTGCCGCTCCGCCCAGCCGCTTGAGGCCCATGCCCTCCACCCCGGCCCACCACACGCCCATCACATTCACCCCGGCCACCAGCACGCCCATCCCCACCACGCAGGCATTGATCACGCCCATGCCCACGGCGCCCAGGCTCAGCACGCCCATGGGCACCACTCCGATGCTCACCACCCCCATCGGCACAATCCCGATCGACACGATCCCGAGGGGGGCAATGCCGAAGGCGATCACCCGGGGTTTGCCGCCGCAGCTCTCAGACACGTCAGTGGCCGGCGCTATGGGGAACGGCCTGTCCGTGCTTAGCACACGGCATCCACTGGTCGCCCATCGGATGGGCGCCCGTGCAGTTGAACAGTTTGGCCGCCTTCTCCGCCTCCGCCTTGGTGGCGTACATGGCCGGCACAGCTTTTGTGCCGCTGTGTTGTGCACAGGCCGCCGCAGGCATCCCAACCAACAGCAAGCCCGCAAGGGCCAAGAGCTTCATCACAGCTTCCGCAACCGCCAGAAACTAAGGGAAACTCCCGAACACCACACAGAATTTGCGCACGCCGGCACACAACGTTGCCGCTGACGCAGAAGAAAACGAAAGAGGCGGCACCCAGATTCGAACTGGGGGTAAAGGATTTGCAATCCTCTGCCTTACCACTTGGCCATGCCGCCGTGAGGGAGCAAACTCCCGTGGTCGGATCGTATCAGCCATGGCATGGCCACCCGGTTGCTGGTTCTGAGCAACGGCCATGGCGAAGACCTCATTGCCCTGCGGGTGATCCGCGCCCTGCTGGAACTCCGGCCCCAGCTTGAGATCGCCGTGCTGCCGATGGTGGGCGAGGGGCAGTCCTATGCGGCTGAGGAGGCGGCCGGCCGACTGCGGCGGATCGGGCCCCGGCAGGAGTTGCCCAGCGGCGGCTTCAGCAACCAGAGCTTCTCGGGCCTGCTGAGCGATCTGGCGGCAGGGGTTCTGGGGCTGAGCTGGCGCCAGTGGCGGCTGGTGCGCGCCTGGGGCAAGCGCGGTGAGCCGGTACTGGCAGTGGGGGATCTGCTGCCGCTGCTGATGGCCTGCGCCGGCGGCGGGCCCTTCGGCTTTATCGGCACCCCCAAGAGCGATTTCACCTGGGCCTCCCCTGCTCCGCCCGGCTGGCCCTCCAGCCCCTGGGACCTGCTCGCCGACGCCTACCACCGCCGCAAGGGCAGCGAATGGGATCCCTGGGAATGGACCCTGCTGCGTGGGCGCCGCTGCAGGCTGGTAGCCCTGCGCGACCGGCTCACGGCCCGGGGGCTGCGCCGCCATGGGGTGAACGCCCTGGCTCCCGGCAACCCGATGATGGATGGCTTCGCCGCCAGCCCCCCGCCGGCCTGGCTGGAAGCGTCGGCCCCGCGGGTGCTGCTGCTGCCGGGCAGCCGCATGCCGGAAGCGCTCGGCAACGCCGAGCGGCTGCTGCACGCCCTCACCCTCCTGGCGGATCAACAGGGCGGGGTACTCACCGCCCTGCTTGCCACCGGCTCACGGCCGAACGCCACCGAGGTGGCGCCACTGCTGGAGCGCATGGGCTTCAAGGCTCACCCCGAGCCTGGGGAGATGGAGCTGAGGGCCCTTGGGGCCGCGGCTTGCTGGCACCGGGGCCCGCTGCAGCTGCTGATCGGGCCGGGATGCTTCAGCCGCTGGGCCCCCTGGGCCACCGCCGGGCTGGCCACCGCCGGCACCGCCACAGAACAGCTAGTGGGCCTGGCGATCCCGGCCCTCTCGATCCCCGGGCCCGGCCCCCAGTTCAAGGCCGGATTCGCCCGGCGCCAGAGCCGCCTGCTGGGGGGCGCCGTGCTCCCCTGCCGCACGCCCCAGCAGGCGGCGGAACAGCTAGGCGTGCTGCTGCGGGAGCCGGAGCTGCGCCGGCGACTGGGCCGCATCGGCGAGGCCCGCATGGGGCCCACCGGAGGCAGCGAACGACTCGCGGCCCTGGTGGCCGAACGGCTGCTGGGATGATGGCGTCAAGCCTGCCGTCCAACCCATGCCCGCCATTCCCGACCGGGCCTACAACGCCGCCTGCGGACGACTGGCCAGCCAGCTGGGGATCAGCCTGGCATCAGCCCGCCGCAAGGTGGACATCAAGGCGGCCCAGGCGGGTGTGAAGGATGCCGCCGGCAAGCTGGAGCTAGCCGAGGCGATGCTCAGCGAAGCGCAGGCCAGTGGCACCGACAGCCACGCCATGCTCACCGCCCAGCTGGGCACGGTGGGCAACGACGCCTACTTCATGACTGAAGACTGAGCGCCGCTGCCCGGTGGGGCTCAGCGGTTGCCGCCGGTGGAGTGCTCGAACAGCAGGTGGAAGCGATTGCGATCGAGCTCCGCCATCACCGGCAGACAGCCGAAGCAACGCTCCGCCAGATCCCAGCGCTCCTCACGCTTGAGCATGGTTTCGAGTCGGTCGCGGGCGGGCAGCAAATAACGCACATCGCCAGCCGCATAGGCCAGCTGGGCATCACTGAGGTCTTCCACCCGGCCCCAGTCGGAACTCTGGGCCTGCTTGTCGAGCTCGACGCCCACCAACTCCTGCACCACCTCCTTGAGGCCGTGCTTGGGGCTGTAGGTGCGCGCCAGGCGGCTGGCCACCTTGGTGCAGAAGATCGGGTTCACGGTGATGCCCAGGTTTTCGGCCAGGGCCGCCACATCGAAGCGGGCGAAGTGGAACACCTTCTCGATGGCCGGGTTCTCCATCAGAGCCTTGAGGCGCGGCGCCTCGCTCTGCCCGCGTTGCAGACGGATGCAGCACACGTTGTCGTGATCGTCGCAGATCTGCACCAGACAGAGGCGGTCGCGGCCGTGGATCAGGCCCATGGCCTCGGTGTCCACCGCCAGGGCCCGGGCACCGGCGTAGAGCGCCGCCCACTCGGCGTCGAGGTCGCCGTCGAACACGGCGAAGCGGGCGGGGGCGGGCAGGTTGCTGGTGGGGGTGGCGCTCATGGGCAGGCTCGACTCAGCCCATGTTGAACCGCGGCACGCTGGACGGCCCAGCACAATGAGTCCAACTCACGACGCTGATGGCCTCCACCGGCTCCACCCTGCTGCTCACGCTGCTGCTGGCCGTTGGCCTGGTGTTCTTTCTGCGGGCGGCCAGCAAAGACCGCACCACCGTGGTGGATGTGCGCTCGTCGAAGCCGGCCATCGAAGTGCTGAGCGGTCTCACCGTGTGGCTGGAGCAGCGGGGCTGGCAGGCCGTGCCGGAAGCCAGTGATCCCGAACGGCGCCATCTGTTGTTCCGCGCCCAGGTGGCGGCAAGCCCAACCCTGGCGGTGCTGCTGTCGCTGCTGGGAGGGGTAGGCGCCGCCTGCCTGGGGCTGGTGCTGCGCCAGCTGGCACCGGCCCTGGGCTGGTGGCCGTTGCTGCTGGCCCTGCTCGGGCCGATGGCCGGCGTGATCTACCGCAAGCGCGCCCAGCGGGCCGAGGAACTGGAGCTGCGGCTGCTGAGCCACGACAGCGCCACCGGTAGCGAGTTGCGGCTGCGGGCCCACCGCGATGAATTGATTGCCCTGGAGCAAGACATGGGGCCGAAACTGGGGCTCTTCAGCGACGGCTCACTGCTCAGCTCCCCGATCTGACCGCCATGCGCCAGCGATCCCGGGCCCTGCTCGCCCTGCTGTTCAGCGCAGCGCTGGTGGCTCCGGCGGCCGCCCAGGCGCCTGCCCCCTCCAGCTGGGATCCGCTCACAGGCCCCCGCAGCCGCCTGGCCCGCGACTGGGTGGGCACCCAACCGGTGCCACACGACACGGAAATCCTGGTGATGCCCGGCCATGCCGATTCCCAGGGGGTGGCCGGGCCCGGCACCAGCGGCGAGGCCGTGGGGCGCCGGGGAGCACGGCCCATGCAGCCGGGCATCAGCGATGAGCTGCACTGGAACCTGCTCACCGCCCAGGCCATCGTGCGGCTGGGGCAGGAGCGGGGGCTGCGGATCCGCTACTACGACCCCGAGGTGCGCAACATCGCCCATGGCGACGATCCCCGCACCACCTGGAGCGTGGGGCGGATGCACGCGGCGGCCGGGGGCTACGCCCTGGAAATCCACTACGACGCCTACGGCCCTGATGGGGTGGGATCGGGTCTGATCGTTCCCCTGAACCGGGAACCCTCCCGCCTCGACGAGAGCCTGGCCCAGGAGTTCGGCAACTACCCCCGCAACTTCCGCGGCGGCCTGGGCGGCCCCAGGCGGGGAGTGGCGATTCTGGAGATCGGCAAGCTCGAAGGCCAGTTAGAGCGCAGCCTGCGCGATCCCGCCCGCAGCGCCCTGGTGGTGAATGCCATCGCCGTGCGGGTGGTGCAGGCCCTGGTGCGGGGGCTGGAGCCGCCTCCGGCGGCCCCGGTGGCCACCCTGGCCCCCTAGTTCACGGCCTGGTGGGGCGCGCAGCGGGCCTCGAGGCTGCTGTCGCCCAGCCAGTTCTGGGGCCGGGTGAACAGGTCGGTGAGCAGGGCCTCGCGGCTGCCGGCCTCGGCGCTATAGCCGTACTCCCAACGCACCAGCGGCGGCAGCGACATCAGGATCGACTCGGTGCGGCCGTTGGTCTGCAGGCCGAAGATCGTGCCGCGATCGAACACCAGGTTGAACTCCACGTAG
Source organism: uncultured cyanobacterium (assembly GCA_903862155.1). GTDB lineage: Bacteria > Cyanobacteriota > Cyanobacteriia > PCC-6307 > Cyanobiaceae > UBA5018. The sequence goes on from CAIOXF010000165.1 coordinate 13,204, forward strand.
CGGCCGCGCCGATACAGCTGGAAGTCGCGCTCGCGGGTGCCGAAGGGCGTGTACTGGCGCTTCTCGGCGATGGGCACGTAGCTGGGCAGGAAGGCGTTGCCGCAGGCGCTGGCCAGCTGGAACAGCTGCTCCCAGCTCTGGCTCACCGGGCCGATGGCCTTGCTCTCAGCCGCGGCCGGGCCGTTGGGGTCTTGCCCCTTGTAGAGAACGCCGCGGGGATCCTGGTAGTCGTAGAAGATGCCGCCCACGCCGCGGGTTTCACCGCGGTGCTTGAGGAAGAAGTATTCGTCGCACCAGGGCTTGAACACCTGGTAATAGGCAGGATTAACGCTGTCGCAGGCGTTCTTGAGGGTGCGGTGGAAGTGCTTGGCGTCGTCGAGGAAGGGGTAATAGGGGGTGAGGTCGGCGCCACCGCCGAACCACCACACCGGGCCGGCCTCGAAATAGCGGTAGTTGAGGTGAACGGTGGGGATGTAGGGGTTGCGGGGGTGGAGCACCATTGAGGTGCCGGTGGCAAACCAGCGATGCCCCTTGGCCTCGGGGCGCTGGCTGAGGATCGAGGGCGGCAGCTCACTGCCCTCCACCTCGGAGAAGTTCACGCCGCCCTGCTCGAACACGCGGCCCTGCTTCATCACCCGCGAGCGGCCGCCGCCGCCCTCGGGGCGCACCCAGCTCTCCTCGGCGAAGCGGCCCACACCGTCGAACTGTTCCAGGCCGGCGCAGATCGAATCCTGGAGCCCCATCAGTAGGGCCTTGGCCCGGGCCCGCGAATCGGCCGGGGGCGCTTCCAATGGCGCCGGCGCAGGGGCAGCGACGGGCGCAGCACCCCCGCCGGCATTGGCGGAGAACGCCGATTTGGTGCGTGAAAGCAGGCCCTTCAACATCCACTGCCGCACCGTCAGAGGTGCCAGAAACCCCCACACCCTTTCAGCCCGGCGAACCCCTGCACAAGCGATCGAGAGCCTTTGTCACCGTCATCACGATGGCGGCATGGGTCATCAGGACGGCCCACAGGCCCTCCTTAGGATCACGGCCCCTCACCACCAGCCGGATGTCCGCGCCGCAGCAGGCCTCTCCTAACCAGGTGCTGGACGCCCTGCGGCCCCTCACCGATGCCGGCAGTGGCCGATCGCTGCTGGAGCTCGGCTGGATCGAGCAGCCGCGCCTGCAGGGCAACCGCGCCGTGTTTCGCCTGGCGCTGCCCGGCTTCGCCCAGGGCCAGCGCGACCGCATCGCCACCGAAGCCCGCAGCGCCCTGATGGCCCTCGACGGCGTCGATGACGTGCAGATCGAGCTGGCCCAAGCCAGCGCCGGCGGTCATCAAGGCGCACCCATCGGCGGGGCGGGCCATGGCGCCGGAGGCCACGGCCAGATGCCGGAGCGCCAGCCCATTCGCGGCGTGAAGCAGGTGATCGCCGTGAGCAGCGGCAAGGGCGGCGTAGGCAAGAGCACCGTGGCCGTGAACCTGGCCTGCGCCCTGGCGGCCCGCGGCCTCAAGGTGGGCCTGCTCGACGCCGACATCTACGGCCCCAACGCTCCCACCATGCTGGGCGTGGCCGACCGCACCCCGGAGGTACGCGGCGAAGGCGCCAGCCAGGTGCTCACCCCAATCGAGAGCTGTGGCATCGCCATGGTGTCGATGGGGCTGCTGATCGCCGAAAACCAGCCGGTGATCTGGCGCGGCCCGATGCTCAACGGGATCATCCGCCAGTTCCTGTATCAAGTGGCGTGGGGCGAGCGCGATGTGGTGGTGGTGGATCTGCCGCCCGGCACTGGCGACGCCCAGCTGAGCCTGGCCCAGGCGGTGCCGATGGCCGGCGTGATCATCGTGACCACCCCCCAGGAGGTGTCGCTGGCCGACGCCCGCCGCGGCCTAGCGATGTTCCTGCAGATGGGCGTGCCGGTGCTGGGCGTGGTGGAGAACATGAGCGCGTTCATCCCGCCCGACGCGCCCGAGAAGCGCTACGCGATCTTCGGCAGTGGCGGCGGCAGCCGCCTGGCAAGCGAGGCCGATGTGCCCCTGCTGGCCGAACTGCCCCTGGAGATGCCGGTGCGCGAAGGCGGCGACGGCGGCCGGCCTGTGGTGCTCTCCGCACCGGAATCAGCCACGGCCCAGGCCTTCCTCAACCTGGCGGAACGGATCGGAGCCCAGCACCTGGTGCCAGTCTGAGCTGATGGTTGGTCTGCCCAGGCGTCGCAGAAGTGTCTTCGCCGGCTCCAGCAGCACCCGGCGCAGCCCGCTGGCCGATGTGGACTGGATCCTCTGGGGCGTGCCCTGGGCCATGATCCTGCTGGCGGGTGGCCTGATCGCCAGCACCCAGCGGGATGCCCCCACCACCGAGTGGTACCAGCACTGGGTGACAGCAGCGGTAGGGATGGTGATCGCCCTGCTGCTGGCCCGGATGCCGATGGAGCGGGTGCTGCGCTGGCAGTGGCCGATCTACGGCCTGATGGTGGCCAGTTTGATCGCGGTGCGGATCATCGGCGTGAGCGCCCTCGGCGCCCAGAGCTGGATCAACATCGGCGGCTTCTACGTGCAGCCCTCGGAGTTCGCCAAGGTGGCGGCGATCCTGCTGCTGGCGGGGGTGCTGAGCCGCCATCCGGTGGAGCGGCCGGTGGATCTGCTGCGCCCGATCGGGATGATCGCGGTGCCGTGGCTGCTGGTGTTCGTGCAGCCGGATCTGGGCAGCTCGCTGGTGTTCGGCGCCGTGCTTCTCACGATGCTGTTCTGGAGCGGCATGCCCGGGGCCTGGGTGGTGCTGCTGCTCTCGCCCCTGGTGAGCGCCATCGCGGCCGGCACCTGGCCCTGGGCCCTGATCGGCTGGATCCCGCTGATGGGCTGGCTGGCCTGGAAGAGCCTGCCCTGGAAGCGGCCGGCCGCCTCTATGGCCGTGACCGTTCAGGGGCTATTCGCCGTGATCACCCCCTGGCTGTGGGAGCACGGTCTGCGCCCGCACCAGCGGGCGCGCCTCACCCTGTTTCTCGATCCCGCCCAGGACCCCCTGGGTGGTGGTTATCACCTGCTTCAGAGCACGGTGGGCATCGGCAGCGGCCAGATCTTGGGCACCGGCTTGCTGCACGGTTCGCTCACCAAGCTGCGCTTCATCCCCGAGCAGCACACCGATTTCATCTTCAGCGCCCTGGGCGAAGAAACCGGCTTCATCGGCTCGGTGCTGGTGGTCGCGGGCTTCGTGGCACTGATGTGGCGGCTGCTCCAGATCGCCGGCCGCGCCCGCACCGACCTGGAATCGCTGGTGGTAGTGGGCATCGGGGCGATGCTGATGTTCCAGGTGGTGGTGAACATCAACATGACCATCGGCCTGGGGCCCATCACCGGCATCCCCCTGCCCTTCCTGAGCTACGGCCGCTCGGCCATGCTTGTGAACTTCATTGCTCTTGGGCTCTGCGCCTCGGTGGCGCGGCGGGGCCGCCCCAGCAGGCCATGGTGACGCCGCCCCCGGGCAGCCTCTCGGAGCTGCGGGCCCTGCTGGCCGAAGGGGTGCCGCCAGGCCAGAGCAACGACGACGCCGTGCGGCGCCAGTGGTGGGCCGCCCTCGACACCCTGCAACGTGACGTGCTGCTGCAGGAAGGCGACGGCACACCAGCGGGGGTATGGCTGGCCTCCCCCCTCCCGGCGCTGTACGAACCCGGCCTGCTGGAGCACCTCCTGGGCTGGGTGTGGGCCCCGGCGGAATTGGCGGCCCTGCTGCCCCCCGGTGGTGCCCTGCTGCCGGGTCA
>CAIOXF010000166.1 GCA_903862155.1 uncultured cyanobacterium
CGCTTTTGGGCGAAGTTGTACGTGCTCAATTTTGGGATCGGCGTGGCCTCAGGCCTGCCAATGGAATTCCAATTCGGCACCAACTGGGGCCCCCTCTCCGAATTCGCCGGCGATTTCTTTGGATCTGTTCTCGGCTTTGAAGGAGCCATGGCCTTCATGTTGGAGGCTGGCTTTCTCGGGATCATGCTGTTTGGCTGGAGCCGCGTGCCACCGTTGTTGCACCTCTTGGCCACAGTCATGGTGGCCTTTGGCGCGAACCTCTCGGTGTTCTGGATCCTGAGCGCCAATTCATGGCTGCAAACGCCTGCTGGGGGCGTATTCAGCGAAGGACGCTTCCAAGTTCAGAACTACTTCACGGCCATCAATAACCCATTCATGCTGCGCAGCGTGCTGCACATGAGCCTGGCCACAGTTGAAACCAGCATGCTGGTGGTGGGGGCGATCAGCTGCTGGTGGCTCATGCGACGCTCCACAGGCCCAGGGGATCCGACCAACACCTTCTTCAGCGTCTCGCTCAAGCTGGCGCTGGTGATCCTGCTCGCTGTGGCGCCACTGCAGATCGTGGCGGGCCATGAAAGCGCCCTGCAGGTGGCCGAGTACCAACCCACCAAATTGGCCGCAATGGAATCGATCTGGGAGGACCAGAGCGCTGGCACATCACCAGGTTGGAACCTCCTCGCGCTGCCAGAGCCAGAAAAGCAACGCAACCGCTGGCAGCTGGGTTTGCCCCAAGGCTTCAGCTGGATCCTGGAAGGGAAACCGCGATTGAGCCACACCGTGCGCGGGCTCAACAGTTGGCCCCTCGAGCAACGCCCCAAGTTGATCGCCCTGATTTTTTATGCCTTCCGCGTGATGGCTGGCATTGGCGTGGCAACCGCTGCCTTGATGGCCCTCAGCGCTTGGCTGTGGTGGAGGCATGGGCTGGATGCGGAACAGCTGCAACGCAGGCCGTGGCTTGGGTGGGCGTGGGTGCTAGCCGCGCCTGCGGGGTACGTGGCCATCGAAGCCGGCTGGATTGTGCGCTGCGTGGGTCGCCAACCCTGGACGGTCTATGGCCAATTGCGCACCGCCGATGCGGCCTCACCACTGCCGGCCCAGGAGGTGCTGGCCAGTCTGGTGACCTTCGGAATGCTCTATGCGTTGTTGCTGGGTTTCGCGATCTGGTTTGGAGCACGCATCATTCGCCTTGGGCCCGATCTGAACCTGGAACCCGGGAGCTGAGGGATGGAGTTCCTGGAAGGCTTCATGCCCACATTGTGGTTCGTGATTCTGGCTCTGTTCCTGCTGCTCTATGTGATTCTCGACGGCTTTGACCTGGGGGTCGGCATCCTGTCGCTCACCTCGCCGGGAGAGCAGCAGCGATCGATCTTGATGACATCGCTGGGCAATGTTTGGGATGCCAACGAAACCTGGTTGGTGCTCATGGGGGGCACGTTATTTGGAGCCTTCCCCCTCGCCTACTCCACAATTTTACAAGCCCTCTACGCACCGATCTACCTGATGATTCTGGGGTTGATCCTGCGAGCCGTTGCCTTTGAATTCCGTGAAAATGCCATTCACAAACAACCCTGGAATCTGACATTCGGGCTCGGTAGCTTGCTTGCAGCGGCAGCACAGGGCATTTGCCTGGGCACTGTTCTGGATGGCATCCCCACCGATGCCAATGGCCATTTCAATGGCTCCAGCTGGCTCTGGCTGAATTGGCACAGCCTGGTGGTGGGCCTCACCTTAATCCAGGGCTATGTCCTGATCGGATCCACCTATCTCATCCTAAAAACCA
>CAIOXF010000167.1 GCA_903862155.1 uncultured cyanobacterium
CCACCGCCACAACGGCGTACTGGTGGATCCGGCATCCCTGTTCGATGTACAGGTAAAGCGCATCCACGAATACAAGCGCCAGCACCTCAATGCGCTGCAGGTGATCGCCCAGTACCTGCGGATCAAGAACGGCTTGGCCGACGGCATGGCGCCGCGCACCGTGATCTTCGGGGGCAAGGCGGCGCCTGGCTACTACATGGCCAAGCTTATTATCCGCTTCCTCAACGGCATCGCCGACACGGTGAACGCCGACCCCGACATGGAGGGCCGGCTGCGGGTGGTGTTCCTCGCGGATTACAACGTGAAGCTGGGAGAGCGGGTATACCCCGGCGCCGATCTTTCCGAACAGATCTCCACCGCAGGCCTGGAAGCTTCAGGCACCGGCAACATGAAATTTGCCATGAATGGGGCCCTCACCATCGGCACGCTGGATGGCGCCAACGTGGAAATTCGTGAGCAGGTGGGTGCCGATAATTTCTTCCTCTTCGGCAAAACCACTGACGAAATCGAAGCTCTCCGCCACGACTACCGGCCCTGGGAACTCATTCCCAACCAGCCGGAACTGGGCGAGGTGCTCAAGCTGATCGAACAGGGGCATTTCAGCCACGGGGATGGCGATCTGTTCAAGCCGTTGCTGCAGAACCTCACCGGGAGAGATCCGTTCTTCGTACTGGCTGACTTCGCCGACTATCTGCGGGCCCAGGATGCGGTGAACCGCGCCTGGGCAGACCGTGCGCACTGGAATCGGATGAGCCTGTTGAATGTGGCGCGTACCGGCTTTTTCTCCTCCGACCGCTCCATCCGTGACTACGCCACCAACATCTGGAAGGCAGAGCAATTCCCGGTAACGATCACCTGCGAGCTCGATTAAGGAGCCCCGCCGCTCAACCCCGATCCGGCAGGTCGGGGGTCTGGTGCAACAGACGGTTGAGCCGCAGGCGATCGGCATTGAGGGGATCAGGAGCCAGTTCGCCCGCCAGTTCGCGGAACTTCTGCTCCACCTGCTCGGGCACGCGCACATCAAAGATGCGCTCCATCAGCACCTCAATCGAGAAGAGATGGGCCGTGATGTTTTCCAGATCAGCCATGGCCTGCTGGATGCCATCAGCTTCAGCCGGTGCACCTGAACCCTCGCCGGAGCCGGCGCCAGCGGTTTCAAGCCCAGGCGCGGGGGCAGGTTCGCTATCACCGTGCTGCTTCTGCAGCTCTTCAAGAACACGACCAGCCAGGGTGCGGAACGACTGAAGGGCAGCCCAGTTCAGCTCCTGTTGCTGGCGCAGGGTGGGGTTCTCGCGGATCAGTCGGTCATGCTCCCGATAGAACCGCTGGCAATCAGGGCATTGGCAGGGCTCTTCTGGCACCGCACTCCCTTGTTCTGTCAATGCCCATCATGGCATCAGGCAGCGAGTGGCCGATCGTCGCCATCCCGATCGTCGTCTTGCGCTGCCAACTCGGACGCAGCGGGAAGGGGAATCTCGATCGAGGTCACCACGTTGATCACATCGCGCAGCCGCATCGAATCGGCGAACCAGCCCATCGCCTGCTCCACATCCCCGCGCCGCTCCGCATCGGTGGCCTGCTCTTCGTGGGCCTCAGCCAGCAGGGCCAGCCAGCAGAGACAGCGAGCCTGCACCACCGAGAGATCAAGCTCCTCCGGCTGGCTATCGGCAATCCGCTCACTCTCCTGTTGCACCAACAGGCGCAGGCGCAGGTCGTGCAGCTGGGTCATCCCGGTCTGGCGACTGCGGCAACGCTAGCGGCGGCGGCCGATTAGGCCATGCCGCTACCGGTAGTGCCTGCTACCGAGCAAAGAATCCACGGGGCTGGCGGGACTCGAACCCACGACCTACGGTTTAGGAAACCGTCGCTCTATCCGGCTGAGCTACAGCCCCAGGGCCCTGATCGTAGGGCCGCAGGCATGATGGAGCCTGAAAGCAGGCGAGGTGGTCGCGATCGGGGTTGCCCAGTCTTCGGGCTGTGGGTGACGCCCGGTTGAGGAAAGTCCGGGCTCCCCAATGGCCAGGCTTGCTGGGTAACGCCCAGTGCGGGCGACCGTGAGGAGAGTGCCACAGAAACACACCGCCGATGGCCCTTCGGGGTACAGGTAAGGGTGCAAAGGTGCGGTAAGAGCGCACCAGCAGCATCGAGAGGTGCTGGCTCGGTAAACCCCGGCTGGGAGCAAGGCCCAGGGACAACGGTTGGCCATGACACCCGTCCCGACTCAAGCG
>CAIOXF010000168.1 GCA_903862155.1 uncultured cyanobacterium
GTGCCCGACGGGGAACGGCTGGCCTGGATCGCCCAGCTCTGCGCCAACTGGATCCGGCTGCGCCGCACCCCAGCCCAGCAGCGCCATGTGGGGCTGGTGCTGGCCAACTACCCCAACCGCAACAGCCGGGTGGCCAACGGTGTGGGGCTTGACACCCCCGCCTCCACGGCCCAGATGCTGGGCTGGCTACAGCAGGCGGGCTATGGCACCGGCAACGACCTGCCGGTGGATGGGCAGGAGCTGATTGAGCGGCTGCTGGCAGGGCGCAGCAACGATCCCGAGAGCGGCCACCGCCCCCCGCTGGATCACCTAACCCTCACCACATACCAACGCTGGTACTCGGCGCTGCCCCCAGAAGGGCGGCAACGGCTGGAGGCTGTGTGGGGGCCGCCGGAGATGGATCAGGGCCTGGAAGCCTCGCCCCATGGGACTCCCGCCTTTCCCGTTCGGGGCCTGCGCTTCGGCCACGTGGCGGTGCTGCTGCAGCCGGAGCGGGGCTACGACCGCGACCCGGCCCTGAACTACCACTCACCGGATCTGCCACCCACCCACGCCTACCTGGCCCAGTACCTCTGGCTGCGGGAGCAGTTCAGCGCCCACGTGGTGGTGCATGTGGGCAAGCACGGAAACCTGGAATGGCTTCCGGGCAAGGGCCTCGGACTCTCCAGCAGCTGTTTCCCGGAGTGGGCCCTGGGGCCCTTGCCCCATCTCTATCCCTTCATCGTGAACGACCCGGGGGAGGGCAGCCAGGCCAAGCGCCGCAGCCAGGCCGTGATCCTCGACCACCTCACCCCACCCCTGGGCCGGGCTGGGCTCCACGGGGAACTGCAGGCGCTGGAGGGCCTGCTGGATGAGTACTGGGAGGCCGTGCAGCTGGGCAGCGAGCGAGCTAACGGCTTGCGGGAGCAGCTGGCCCAGCGGCTCCAGGAGCTGGAGCTGCCCCACGCTGACAATGCCGCCGACCTTGACGCGCGGCTGGATGCGGCCGACGGCTACCTCTGCGAGCTCAAGGAGGCCCAGATCCGGCTGGGGCTGCACACCTACGGCCAGCTGCCGGAACCGCAGGACTTGCTGGAGCTCCTGCTCTGCCTGGCCCGTCCACCCCAGGAGGGGCATGCTGGCTTCACCCAGACCATCGCCCAAGACCTTCAGCTGGACCTGGATCCCTGGAGCGATCCCGATGACCAGCCCCTTTCGGATCCTGATCAGCAGCGGCTGGCGGCCGTAGCCCCAGACCAACCTCTGCGCCACGCCGGAGATGGCACGGCGGTGGTGGAAGGGCTGGCGCTGGATTGGCTGGCCCCCTTGATCCCTGGAGCAGCGAAGGCTGAGGCCCAGCCAAAGGCCCCGTCGATTGCACCGGCGCCTGGCGTGGCCACCGCGGCTGCTCTGGAGCGGGTGCAACAGCAGCTCTTGCCCCGGTTGCTGGCCTGCGCCACAGCCGAGCAAGCCGCCTTTCTCCGTGGGCTGGCGGGGGAAAGGATCGCTGCTGGGCCCTCCGGTGCTCCCACCCGCGGGAGACCCGATCTGCTGCCCACGGGGCGCAACTTCTACAGCGTGGATCTGCGCGGGCTCCCCACCGAAGCCGCCTGGGACCTGGGCCGACGCAGCGCCGAGCTGCTGCTGGACCTGCACCTGCAGGATGAGGGCGAGCATCTGCAGCGCCTGGCCCTGAGCGTGTGGGGCACGGCCACCATGCGTAACGGCGGTGAAGACATTGCCCAGGCCCTGGCCCTGATGGGAGTGCGCCCCGTGTGGGATGGCCCCACCCGCCGGCTGGTGGACCTGGAGGTGATTCCCCTCGGCCTGCTGGGCCGCCCACGGGTAGATGTGACCCTTCGCATTTCCGGGTTATTCCGCGATGCCTTTCCCCAGCTGGTGGGTTGGTTCAACCGGGCTTGTGCCCTGGTGGCGGCCCTGGAGGAGCCTCAGGAGGCGAACCCCCTGGCAGCATCAGCGCGCCAGGAGGGAAACTCCAGCCGGGTGTATGGCTCAGCCCCGGGGGCCTACGGCGCCGGGCTGCAGGGCCTGATCGACAGCGGCCAGTGGGAGAGCCGGGCCGATCTGGCCGAAGCCTTCCTCAACTGGAGCGCCTGGCGCTACGAGGGCGGCAGTGATGGCTCCGGCAGCGCCCCGATCGAAGCCAGCGCCGACCGTTCCGGGCTGGAGCAGCGCCTGCGCAACGTGCAGGTGGTGCTGCACAACCAGGACAACCGCGAGCACGACCTGCTCGATTCCGATGACTACTACCAGTTCCAGGGGGGCCTGAGCGCCGCGGTGGAAACCCTGGGCGGCCAGGCACCGGCGCTCTGGTTTGCCGACCATTCCCGCCACAGCCGGCCCCGGGTGCACCGGCTGGAGAAGGAGTTCGACAAGGTGCTGCGCTCACGGGTGCTCAATCCGCGCTGGATCGAGGGCATGCAGCGCCACGGCTACAAGGGGGGCTTCGAGATGGCCGCCAGCCTCGATTACCTGTTTGCCTACGATGCCACCACCGGCCGCGTGCCCGACTGGAGCTACGGGCAGATCACCAACACCTGGCTGCGGGACGCCACGGTGCGCGCCTTTCTGGAGCAGGCCAACCCCTGGGCGTTGCGCGACATGGCAGAGCGCCTGCTGGAAGCCCACCACCGCGGCCTATGGGCCACAGCAGAAGAGCACCAGCTGGCGGATCTGCGCCAACTGGTGCTTGAGAGTGAGGCGCTGATTGAACAGCGCTGAGAACGGGTGGTGAACCTCAGGCGTTGAGGTCTTTCACCATCTGCTTGAAGGGATCGATCGAACCAGGCTTGGCAGTATTCAGCTGGCTGATCTGGGGCTGGGCAGAGGCTTCCGCTTCCTTTTTGCGGGCAGCAGGAGCAGCGGCGGCGCCAGGGGCGTTGACGGCAACGGCGGACCCCTTCTTGCGCTGCTCGAGTTCAGCGGCCGACATCGGCTTAGCGAAGGTTTTCTTCACCGGCTTGGGCACGCCACCGGTGAGGTTCACCTCCAACTCCTTCGGCTCCACACCACCCAGACCAGGGGTGACCTTCTTGAGCTCGGCCTCCATCGAAGCCACCTCTTCCACCAGCTCCTTGTTGCCGGGGCTGCTGGCGGTACCGGGGAAGGTGTGGCGAATGGTGTTGGAACGACGCATGAAGTTCACGTCGCCCAGGGTGCTGGAGGCGTCCGCATCCAGAAAGAACGTTTCAGCTACCTTCTTGGGTTCGGGCTTGTTTTTGGGGCTGGCTGCGCCGGCACCGGAGTTGAACAGGCGATCAAACAGACCCATCGACTGCCAAGGGGAAAGCGTCTGCAAACCCTAGCGGCCTCGTAGCGACAAACCATGGCTATCGGTGCCGCAGCTCAACAAGAGTCCACGGGCCTGCAGATCCCCGGCGATCGCCTCGCACACCAGGGCGGTGGGCTGCCAGCGCTCCTGCAGGTCGTAGTCGTACCAGGCCTCGGCCCCGTCGAAGCCCAGGGCTGCGGCGGCCTCGATCAGCCGCGCAAAGGGGAGCCGGTAGCGGGCGGGATGGGCCAGCACCGCCAAACCATCGGCCGCGTGGATCGCCTCCAGGACCGCCTCGGCCCGGAGCGCCGGCCCCACCACGGAACTGCCCTGGAGGTAGGGCTCCAGGCTGTCGTGCTGGGGCCCAAAGCCCAGGGCGAGCACATGCACCAGGCAGCCCTCCAACAGGCAACTGATCTCCACACCGCGCCAGAGGGTGGGGGTGGGCACACCCTGATCGGCCAGCTGCTCGAAGTGTTCCGCGATCGGCCGGTGGGCCCGCAGGCTGTGGTGGTCGGTGACGGCCAGGTGCTCTAAGCCCAGCTCAAGCGCCTGGCGGGCCAGCTCCAAAGGCGCTAACGACCCATCAGAGCAGTGGGTGTGGCAGTGGAAGTTGAAGCGGCTGGGGCAGCTGCCGGGCTCCACCTGGCGCAGCACCGCCGCGAAGGGGTGGCTGGCGTGGCGCAACGCTCGACGCTCGGGGCTCATCCGGCGGCCGCCTCAGCCGCCAGCCGCTCGGCCCGCAGCCGGCGCCACCGCGCGTAGAACTGAATCGAGGCGGCCATGAACACCACCAGGGCCACGATGAACCAGGTGGCGGCCCCGGTGGGGAACTGGTTCTTGAACACCACCAACATCACCACGATCACCAGCAGCAGGGTGGGCAGCTCGTTGAGGGCCCGCAGCCGCTTGGGGCTCCAGGTGCAACTGCCCTTCTGGAGCTGGCCCATCACCCGGTAGCAGAACCAGTGGTAAGCCAGCAGCGCCGCCACAAAGGCCAGCTTGGCGTGCATCCAGCCCTGCTTCAGCCAGGCGGGGTTCACGCTCAACAGGCCGGCGGCGCACACCACCGCCACCACCATCCCGGGGGTAGTGATGATGTTGGCCAGGCGCCGCTCCATCAGGGCGTACTGATCCTGAAAGGCCGTTTTCAGTGCGGGCTCCAGCTCCTCCGCTTCGCGGTGATAGATGAACAGCCGCACCAGATAGAAGAGGCCCGCAAACCACACCACCACGCCCACGATGTGGAGGGTCTTGAACCAGAGGTAGGCCTCGGGGGGCCAGCTGAAGGCCATCAGGGCGGGCAGGGGGCTGGTGAGCGAGGCGAGCATGCGCGCCGGGGGTGGGCGCGGCTCAAGCTAAGGCCGCTGGGCCACCGGCAGAGTTCAGGCTGAGGTGAGCGGCCGCCGCCGCACGGATCGCCTCGCGTTCGTCGGCAGGGATCTTCTCGAGCTGCTTCATCACCAGCCCCATGCGCGGGTTGCCTTTGAGGGTGGCTTCGTGGCGCGCCAGGAAATCCCAGTAGAGGGCGTTGAACGGGCAGGCCTGAGGGCCGCTGCGCTGCTTCACGTCGTAGCGGCAGCCCTTGCAATAGGTGCTCATCCGCTTGATGTAGTTGCCGCTGGCGGCATAGGGCTTGCTGGCCAGCAGGCCCCCATCGGCGAACACCCCCATGCCGAGCACGTTGGTCTGCATCACCCAGTCGTAGCCGTCGATAAACATCCGATGGAACCAGGCGGTGAAGGCCTGGGGGTCGAGGCCGGCGATCAGGCCGTAGTTGGCCAGCACCATCAGCCGCTGGATGTGGTGGGCGTA
>CAIOXF010000169.1 GCA_903862155.1 uncultured cyanobacterium
CGCCGTGGTGCTCAGCTACACCCGCCTCACCCAGCGGCAGGTGAATGGGGAGTTCATCACCGCCAGCTGCTGCGAAACCCGCATCTGGCAGCAGATCGATGGCGCCTGGAAACAGGTGCACGTGCACCGCTCCTGAATCGCTGCTGGCTGCAGGGGCCGCCTCGCTGGGCTGGCCCCTCTGCCCTGGCGCAGCCGGGGCCCCCTCTGCCAGGAAAGATGACGCCTCTCGATCCGGGTCAATTTTCACCAGGGGGCTTGATGGAGCAGGTCGATGCGTCGTTACAGCGAGGCCGTCAAAGCTGATGTGAGGAGGCGGATGAGTCCGCCCCAGCGGCAGAGCGTGGCCCAGATTTCAGCCGAGCTGGGCATTCACGTGGTCACCCTCTACAACTGGAGGAAGAGCTGGCGGTTGCAGGGGGAGGTGGTGCCGGCATCCGAGAAGGATCCTGAGGGATGGGGAGCCACCGATAAGTTCACGGTGGTGCTCGAAACTGCTGGACTGAACGCCACCGAGCTCAGCGCCTATTGCCGGGAGCGAGGCCTCTATCCGCAGCAGGTGGAGCGGTGGCGGCAGGCATCCCAGGATGCCAATGACAAGCCAGTGCTCACCTTGAAAGAGCAGAAGGAGCTTGAGAGGCTCCGTGCCCAGGACCAGCGTGAAATCAAGCGCCTCAAACAGGAGCTCCGGCGGAAGGAGAAAGCCCTGGCGGAGGCGGCAGCCCTGCTGATCGCCTCAAAAAAGATTCAGGCCTTCTGGGGAGAGGACGGGGACGATTGACGTCACCCGACGATCGCCGGAAGGCCCTGGAGATCCTCGATGAGGGCATGGCCCATGGTGCCCGAGCCAGTGAGCTGGCCTTGCTGCTGGGCGTGGGGCTGACCACGCTGCAGCGCTGGCGCAGACAATTTGCAGGTGATGGGGACGGTATGGACCGCCGCCGGGGCAGCCACCGCCATGTCGCTCACCGCCTGAGCGATGAGGAACGCCAGCGGATCCTGCTGACCTGCAACGAGCCTGAATTTGCGGCGCTGCCGCCGGGGCAGATCGTGCCAGTGCTGGCCGATCGGGGCCTGTATATCGGTTCGGAGCGCAGCTTCTACCGGGTGCTCCATGCCCATGGCCAGGTCCATCGGCGCGGTCGGGCACGGCTACCACAGGAACCAAGACCAGTGCCACGGCTGAGAGCCGCTGGTCCAAACGAGGTGTGGAGTTGGGACATCACCTACTTGCCCACCACCGTTCGTGGGGTGTGGCTCTACCTCTATCTGGTGCTCGATGTCTGGAGCCGCAAGGTGGTGGCCTGGGATGTGGCCGAACGAGAAGACCCAGCCATCGCAGCGGATCTGGTGAGTCGGGCTTGCCTACGCGAGCGGATCAGCAAAGGTCGCCAGCAGCCGTTGATCCTGCATGCCGATAACGGCAACGCCATGCGTGCGGCCACCTTGGAGTGCCGGCTGGAGGAACTGGGCGTGCTCAGGTCCTTCTCCAGGCCACGGGTATCGAATGACAACCCGTACTCCGAAGCTCTGTTCAGGACTGCAAAGTACCGGCCCGACTACCCCAGCCGGCCGTTTGCGAGCAAGGAGGCAGCCTGTCAGTGGGTGGCGTCGTTCGTCGACTGGTACAACCACCGGCACCGCCACAGCGGAATCAAGTTCGTGACGCCCCTGCAGCGTCACAGCGGTCAAGCCGCAGAGATATGTCTGCGCCGCACTGTCGTCTATGAGGAAGCACGTCAGCGGAACCCACGCCGCTGGTCAAGATCCGTGCGCTGTTGGCATCAACCGGAGGTGGTATGGATCAATCCACCTCCACCAGAACTTGAATCTGAGCTGGCTACGTTGGGCTTCCTGAGAAAGTGAGCCCGAGCTCCATCCGTCACAGACTTGAGCCCGAACGGCCTGAAACCTTGTAGTTCATGCGGGAACCACCTGATTACTCAGACGCGCAAAAAGTGAACCCTTTCCTGGCTGATTGCTGAGTCGATGCTGGCGCCAGTACGCAAAAAAGACAAAAAGAAGCTCCAGTAGCTTCTCCAGGTTCATCACCAGAACATTCAGCGCAATGGTTGAACCCTGTGTTGCAGGGAGCTTCTCACGAATCAGGCCCAGTCCAAAGCGCCGCTTTCCTTGTCCGATCTTGCCTTCAACGGCATTTCTTTGGCGCTGGTCATCGATGAACTGCTGCTTCTCGGCGGCCACCAACTCAGGATCGTTCTTCGGCCGTCCCAGACGGGGGCCGCTCAAGCGGATTCCATGACGCTGACAGAATGCACGGTTTGATCTTGTCCGGTAGATCTGGTCAGCACAAATCACTTCCGGGTAGTGACCATATCGGCGGCGATAGGTGATCGCTTGAGCCTTGAGGTCTTCGCCTTCGTTGTAGGGGTCGTAGCTGAGCCGGTCGAGGAAGGTGAATCCCTCGCCGGTGACAGAGATTGAAATCTTGGCTCCAAACTCAACATTGCAACGAGCTTTCCCGCGGACAATCGGTCTGATGTGCGCTTGGCAGAGGCTGACGATGCGATCAGGGATGCTTCTGCTGTCTGCGTGATAGAGAATGACCTGCTGGCGGACCAGCTCACTGACCACCAGCAACTTCTGGTAGATATGACGTCCGGCGGCCAGAAGGCAGCCACCACAAGCGATCAGGGCGTCGATGCTCGAGAGGTTTCGCTTCAAGTGACCCAGCTGCTGCTTGATGGCCTTGCGGATCTTGTTAATCCGGGGATTCTTCTTCTTGGCCACTGCAAGAAACTGCTGCCTCGCCTGCTTCCGGAGCGTACGCGGCTTATGACCAAAGCTTTCCCTGACCAGAGGATGCATCGCATCAATCAGGATTTCAGTCACCTCCCTCGCTTCATTGAGCAGTGATAGATCCGTTGGATGACGGATGTCCACCGGCGCACAGGTGGCATCGATCAAAAGTGAGCCTTGATTCGGCTGCTTCTGCGACGATGGCTTTGACTTGTCTGCAGGATTGGTCGATCCGCCACCACTGCCATTGTCATCGCCTGGCCCCTGGGTATCGGATGGGCGAATGAACTTCAGGCCATGGCGCACAATCCGTTCGTTGCAGTCATTCACAACGGATTCCGGTAGGCGCTTGCGGAAATAAACCATCATCGATGGATCAAACGGCGCCGAATACTGGAATGCTTCCAGACCGATGAAGAATTGCAAGTATGGGTTCTCCTTGATCTGCTCGACCAGTTCTTCGTCCGTGAGCCCGAGGCGAGCCTTGATGATCAATGCGCCGAGTGCCATGCGAAAGGGCTTTGCTGGCGCTCCAAATCCCTTGCAGAACTGAGCCGCGTAATCATCCTCCAGCTCATCCCACGGAATGAGCTCAGCCAGCTTGATCCAGCGATTGTCACCAGAGAGTTTGCCGCCAAACGGCAGGAAGAAGTCTTCGAACGAGAGCTGATGTCGATGCTCACGCCGGTACATGTGGAAAACTCCGGGCCGCTTTTGGGCTCAAATCGGCCCGTTTGCA
>CAIOXF010000170.1 GCA_903862155.1 uncultured cyanobacterium
GCAGCTGCAGCCGGGTGATCGGGCTGCGCAGGTCGTGGGCGATGCCGGCCAGCATCGTGGCGCGCTCCAGCCGCCCCTGCTCCAGCCGCTCCAGCATCGCGTTGAACTGCTGGGTGAGCTCCCGCACGGCTGGGGTGCCGTTTTCCTCCAGCAGAGCTGGCCGGCTGTTGAGATCCACCGCCTTCACCAACTGGCGCAGCCGCGCCAGGGGCCGGCGCACCTCCAGCTCCAGCACCAGGCTGCTGCCCACCAGCACCGCCGCCAGCAGCCCCAGGCTCAGCACGGGCCCGGGCGGCGGCCACAACCGGGCCCGGGGCAGGGGTGCGAACAGCCAGGCCGGCTCCAGACCCGACGGCAATTCCACCCACACTCCGGCCCTTGGCCCTGTCTGCACCACCTGGCGCGGGCAGCCCCCCAGCTGCTGGCACAGCTCGGCTTGCAGTTGCGCCCCCTGGCGCAGGAGGTGCCTGGGCAGCGGAGCCTGCGGCGCCGGCGGTGTGGCGGCCAGCTGCAGGCCGCTGATCTCCCCCACCGCATCGCGGGGCAACCGCTCCAGGGCCAGGTTGGCCAGGCGCAGGTTGTAGGCCGTGTCGCGTCCCAGTCGCTTGAGGGCCGCCCGCTCCACCCGGGCCGCCAGCAGCAGCTGCAGCCCCAGCACGGTGGCCGTGCCGGCCAGCAGGGCCAGCACCACGGCTCGGGCTCTGGCTGTGCTCATCGACGCGGCTGGCCGTCGGGCACGAACACGTAGCCGTAGCCCCACACCGTTTGGATCCAGCGGGGCCGCCGCGGATCGTCTTCGATCAGGCGCCGCAGCCGCGACACCTGCACGTCCATGCTGCGGCTGTCGGTGTCGCAGGCGGGGCCGCGGGCCAGCTCGATCAACCGCTCCCGCGACAGCGGCCGCTGCGGATGGCTGGCGAAGGCCAGCAGCAGGCTGAACTCCCCGCTGGTGAGCTCCAGCGGCTGGCCATGGCGTGTGAGTTGGCGGGTGCTCGGATCGAGGGCAAAGGGTCCAAAGCGGATGGGCTCGGCCGCCTCGCGCGGGGCCCCCGTGGGTAGGGGCATCCGCCGCCGCAGCACCGCCTCGATCCGGGCGATCAGCTCCCGCGGCAAAAACGGTTTGCCCAGGTAGTCGTCGGCCCCCTGCTCCAGCCCGATGATCCGGTCCACCCCATCGGCCCGGGCCGTGAGCATCAGCACCGGCAGGTCGTCGCCGCGGTCGCGCAGGCGCCGCAGCCAGCTCAGCCCGTCGTCGCCGGGCAGCATCAGATCCAGCACCACCAGATCGGGGCGCTGGCGCCCCAGCCAGGCCTCCAGCTGGCGGGTGTCGCCATGGCAGCGCACCTGATAGCCATGGCCCCCCAGCACCTCCGCCAGCAGGTCCTGCAGCTGGGGGTCGTCATCTACCACCCACACCGTGGCCCGCGCGCTCATTGATTGAGCACCTGGTTGCCCCCCTGCAGTTTCGCCTCGCGCAGGTTGCGGTCGGCCTGGGCCAGCAGGGCATTGAGGCCCCAGCCGGCCGGGCCACTGCTGCAGGCCATGCCGATCGAGATCGTGATCCGCGCCGTGTGGCCCTCCTCCACGGCCACCGGCGCCTTGGCCTGGCGGGCGCAGAGTGCCCGCAGCCGGTCGCCCTGCTCACTGCCCCCCAGCAGGGCCAGGCCGAACTGGTCGCCGGAGAGGCGCGCCAGCCATTCGCCCTCCCGCACCACCTCCCCCAGCGATGCCGCGAGGGCGGCCAGCAACCGATCGCCCGCCAGGTACCCGTGGCGGGCGTTGAACTCCTTGAAGTGATCCACGCCGCAGATCGCCAGCACCACCGTGGTGCTCTCGCTGTGGTGCTGGGCCAGCCACTGGCTCACTGATTCAAGGAACGCATCCCGGTTCAGCAGGCCCGTGCAGGAGTCGACCCGGGCCAGGCGCACCAACTGGCGCATCAGCCGGGCCCGCACCACCAGCACCAGCCCGCCGCCACTCGCAACCAGCAGCACCAGCCCCGCCAACACGATCAGGCCACCGTTGATCGCGGCATGCTCGAGGTTGGGCCCTAGATCCATGCTGGTGATGAGCAGCCCGCCCTCCTCACGCCCGGCCACACCGGCAAAGGTGAGCGGGGTGCGGGCCATGCTGATCAACCGGTCGCCGCCCATCCAGGGAATCGGCCCTGTGGTGCGGCTGAGGGGTGGCTGGCAGCGGGGATGCTGCCACCAGCTCCGTGCGGCAGGGAGGCACGGCCACACCGCATCCCAGCTGGCATTGCTGATCGGCTCCAACAGCTTGCGGGAAAACCGTTGGCCCACCAGCGCACTATCCGACGCGGCGATGATCTTCCCCCGCTGGTTCACCACGGCGGCCAGGGTGAGCTGGTTGGCGGCTGCGCTGATCTGCAACTTGCGCTGGATCTGGGTGAGCGGCAAACCGGTTGTGAGTTGCTCGAGCAGGTCGCGCTCCACGGCCTGGGCATCCACTTGCGCCTCCTGCAGTGCTGCCCCCGTTTGCAGCACGGCCACCATCAGTGCCAGCAGGGTGGCGGCCAGGCCCGAGCCGATCAGCGTGAGCCGCAGCAGCTCACGATCAACCCGCTGCTGCAGCGATGGCACCCTGCTCATCGGTTGCTCAAGGCTTCAGGGCGTCTTGCACGGCCCGGTCGCTGACCTGGGGCATCACGCTCCCCTTGGGGCTTAGCCCCAGGGCGGTCTGCACCGAGTGCACATGGGCCAGGTTGCGCACCACCGGCCCGTTGGGAGCCAGCAGTTTGCGCTGCTCCTCCAGGCTGAAGTAGCGCAGCCCGCCTTCCGCTTTTGCAAACTCCTTGGGGGTGAGCCCTTCCCGCTGGGCCATCACGGCGATGGCGGCGGCCGGATCCGATTGGGCCAGGGCATGGGCCTGCTGCCACACCCGCACCAGCCGGCTGATGCGCTGGGGGTTGCGCTCCAGTTCCCGTGGATCCACCACCAGCAGATCGAGGATCTCGCCAGGGGTCTCCTGGCTGCTGAACAACGGCCGCGACACCCCCTTGCGGTTCACCATTTCGCTGAAGGGCGGATACACAGCGGCGGCCATCACCTCCCTCCGCTGCAGGGCTTCGGGCATCCGCTCCAGCGGCATGTTCACCAGCTGCACGTCGTTGAGGGTGAGGCCATGGCGCTGCAAGGCCAGCTCCAGCACATAGGGCCCGAGCGAGGAGAAGGTGACGGCCACCTTCTGGCCCCGCAAGGCCTCGATTGAGGCCACGCTGTTGTGCACGGCCAGCTGGTCGCCGCCGCTGGATTCATCCAGCACCAGCACCACGGCCGGGCAGCGGCTGGGGGTGCGGTTGCACAGATCCAGTAGCTCCACCGAACTGAGCTGCGCGACTGCGAACTGCTCCCGCAGATAGCCGTTGATCACGGCCTGCGGATCGGGGAGCTGCACGTTGGTGATTGCCAGCCCCTCCTTGCGATCCAGCCCCGTTTTGTAGGCCAGATAGAAGTATTCGTAAGAAGGCCAGCCCGAGAGGGGCACCTGGATCTGCTCTGGGCTACCCGGGCAGCCGCTGGTCAGCAAGGCCGTAGCAGTGGCGGTGGCAGCCGCGATCAGCAGTGAGAGAACCCGGGGCTTGCGGCCCTGAAGCCGGAGGGCCATCCCCATTAAGTCAGCCCCCATCGGGCCAGCTCACTGCGCCAACGCTAGGGAGGGCGCCCGGTTGTGGCAGCCGACGCTCAGATCATCTGCTCGGGCTTCACCAGGCTGTCGAAGCTGTCGGCATCGATCTCGCCCAGCACCAGGGCGGCCTCCTTGAGGCTGAGTTGGTTGTTGTGGGCATGCTTGGCGATGGCGCTGGCCCGGTCGTAGCCAATGGCGGGGGTGAGGGCCGTCACCAGCATCAGGCTCTGGTCGAGCAGGGTGGCGATGCGCGCCTCGTTGGCCGTGAGGCCCTCGATGCAGAAGCGGCGGAAGCCGTCACAGCCCCCAGCCAGCAGCTCAATGCTCTCCAGCACGTTGCGGGCGATCACCGGCTTGAACACGTTCAGCTCGAAGTTGCCCTGGCTCGCGGCGAGCTGCATGGCGGTGTTGTTGCCCATCACCTGCACGGCCACCATCGTGAGGCTCTCGCACTGGGTGGGGTTCACCTTGCCCGGCATGATCGAAGAGCCTGGTTCGTTCTCCGGGATCACCAGTTCCCCCAGGCCGCAGCGCGGACCGCTGGCCAGCCAGCGGATGTCGTTGGCAATTTTCATCAGCGAGCCCGCCAGCACGGTGAGGGCTCCGTGGGCCGCCGCCAGGGGCTCATGGCCCGCCAGGGCCTGGAACTTGTTGGGAGCGCTGGTGAAGGGCAAACCCACCCGCTCGGCCAAACGCTCGGCCACGGCCTCACCGAAGCCATGGGGAGTATTGAGGCCCGTGCCCACGGCTGTGCCGCCGATGGCCAGCTGCAGCACCTGGGGCATCGTGGCCCGCAGGCTCTCCAGCCCGAGCTCCAACTGGGCCACGTAGCCGCCGAACTCCTGCCCCAGGCTGAGGGGCACCGCGTCTTGGAGGTGGGTGCGGCCGATCTTGATGATCGAGGTGAACGCCTCGGCTTTGTTGCGTAGGGCGCTGATCAACCCCTCCACCGCCGGGATCAGGGTGCGCTGCAGCTCCACCGCCACGGCCACGTGCAAGGCCGCCGGGAAGGTGTCGTTGCTCGACTGGCTGAGGTTCACATGGTCGTTCGGGTGCACCGGGCTCTTGCTGCCCATCACCCCGCCCGAGGCTTCGATCGCCCGGTTGGCGATCACCTCGTTCACGTTCATGTTGGTTTGGGTGCCGGAGCCCGTCTGCCACACCTTCAGCGGGAACTCGGCATCCAGCGCGCCGCTGGCCACGTCCTCGGCGGCGGCCACGATCAGGACCGCCAGCTCCGGAGTGAGCTTGCCCTTGGCCTGGTTCACCTCGGCGCAGGCCGCCTTCAGCTGGCCGAAGGCATGCACCACCGCAGCCGGCATCAGCTGTCCAAAGGGGAAGAACTGGATCGAGCGCTGGGTTTGGGCACCCCAGTAGTGCTCGGCGGGCACCTCGATGGCGCCCATGCTGTCGGTTTCGATCCGGGTGGTCACTGGTTCACCACCTCGGCGTTGAGCTCGTTGAAGCTGCGCAGGTTGCCGCCGGCAAGCTCAGCCGGTAGCTCGATGCCGGTGGCCTTGCTCACCGCCTCGTTGATGCGCAGCAGTGACACCTGGCCGCTTTCATCGAGCAGCACCTTGCCCTCAGGGCTGAACACCACCACCTGGGGGAGCAGGCCCTTCCAGTAACGGGCTGGATCGGTGGGGCCCTGGCTGTCGCGGTTCTGCAGCGCGTCGGTGGTGAGCGGGATCAGCTCGATCTGGTTCCCCCAGAGCCGCTGCAGCTCCGACACCACCGGCGAGAACTGCTTGCTGGAGCTGTCGTCGTCGAGGTAGTACACCACCACGGCGGCCCGATGGTCGGCGAGGGCCTGCACCAGGGAGCTGCGGGGCGGCACCAGGGAGCCGTTGCCGGCGTAGAGGGCGTAGATGTTGCCGTCGTAGTTGTTGTTGGTGAGCGAGGCCTGGGCCGGGCCTGCCGTCAGGCCCAGCTGGAGGCCGAGCGTCAGCAGCAGAACCAGCAGCGGGCGAACAAAAGCGGCGGCAACGCGGGGCAAGGGGCCGGGGCGAATCGGGCCATTGTGGCGCTCGCGGCGTCAGCCCTTGCCGAGGCTGCGCCCCATCCCCTGCACCACCCCCCGGCCCACGAGGCCGATGGCCCGGCCGATCACCTGGGTGAGCACCACCACCACCAGATCCCCCAGACCCTTCACCATCCGGCGCAGCTGGGGGCCGAGGGCGTCGCGGGTTTCCAGGGCCAGGGTCACCATCTGGGGCAGCCAGCCCAGCTGGCGCAGTTCGGCGTCGCGGGGTTCTGTGAGGGTGATTGGCTGGATTTGGCCGGCGCTGAGGCACAGCAGGGTGCGGCGGCTCTCGTAGAGCTCCACCGGCCGCTCAAACCAGCCGCTCCAGCGGGCCTGGGCGTTGAGCTGATTGCGCAGGCGCTCCAGGTTGCGGGTGGCCAGCAGCTCGGGCCGCAGCAGGTAGCGCCGCAGCTCGGGCCAGTCGCTGCAGCAGGCGAGCACCTCGGCGGCGATCTGCTCGGCGCTGCGCAGCAGCCAGTTGCTCACCAGCTGCTCGAGGTGGAGCACGGCTCGGGGTTCATCAGGGGCCACCAGCTGGCCGTCTACCAGTACGGGCCGGCCCTGCACCAGCGCCGCCAGCAGGGGTTCCGGATCCGGCAGGTCGTCGAGGGCGGTCTCCAGGTTGCTGCTGCGCAGCAGGGTGTCGGCCACCGGTTGCAGGTCGCCGCCCAGGGGCAGCTGCACATAGGGGCTGGCCATGGCCCGCAGGGCCTGGCGCCGCAGCTCCGGCTGCAGCCGCTGCCAATGGTCGCCGAGGCTCGCCTGGAGGTTGGGGTCGTTGAGGAGGCGCTGGCGCAGCAGGGTGAGTTGCTGCATCAGCGCCAGCAGCAGATCGGCCCGGCGCTGGGGGGCCAACCCCTCAATCGCCAGCAGCTGGCCGCTGCCGTTGCCCACGCCAGCTTCCACCGCCGCCTGCAGGCGCGCCTCGATCGTGCCCCAGATCGAAGCGGCGCTGCGCTGGCTGAGGGTGAGGTTGCTGCCGCTAGGGGCCCCGCCCGTGCTGGCTTGCTGGGGTTCGCCGCCGCCCCAGGCCAGGCTCACGGGCCCCCAAAGCCAGAGCAGCAGCCGGCGCGCCACGGCCAGCTCCCGCAACCGCCCTTCCAGCACCAGCTGGGTGAGCGGGCCGGGTTGGGAGAGGAGCAGCTGCTGGCAGAGGCCCCGCTCGGCATCGATCTGCTGCAGCCCGCTCAGCAAGAGCCATTGGCCCAGGCCCAGGCCGATGCCCGGCGGCGTGTGGTTGGAAGACGCGGTGCCATCCAGCAGCTCCAGCACCCGCCCGCCATCGCGCAGGGTGGCCACCGCCGCCAGCAGGCGATCAGGGCCGGCTCCCTCCAGCACGCCAAGGGCCGGCAGGGCCAGCAGTTGCTGGTGGCTCAGGCGATGCCCCTCGGTGAGCAGCAACAGCAGCGGCGCAGGCTGCCACCGCTCCTGCAGCCGCTGACACTCCAGCAGCAGGGCTACGGGCTCCATCGCCACATGGGGCTGCCAGATCACCACCTGGGGCAGGGCTCCTCCCTCGGCTTTGGCGGCCGGGCGCACCTGACAGTCCGGTAGTTCAGCCTCCAGCAGGCGGGCGAGTCCTTCAGCCGCCAGGGGCTCGGCGTAGAGCAGCAGCGTGAGGGTCAACGGTGAGTGGGCCGGCACGGTGGCCAAAGGTTGGCCAACGGTATCGAGCTCCTGGGGGGTTTCCAGTGCCCGTTGCGTCAGGACCTTGGCCGACCGGTGAGATGCAGGGTGTAGCTCTCGATGGCGTAACCGGTGTGCTCCTCGATCTGGCGCAGCAGGTCGGGGGGCAGTTCCACGTCGAGATCCTGGATCGCGCCAGTGGCGGAGCAGGTGAGGTGGCTGTGGGGATCGCTGCGGTAGCCGTAGAGGCGGCCACTGGCGCGATCCAGACACTCGATCACCCCGGCCGACTGGAGGGCCTCGAGGTTTTGATACACCGAGGTGTGGCCGATGTTGCGGCCCAGGTTGTTGAGCTTCTCGAAGATGTCGCGGGCGCTCAGATGGGCCTTTTCGCTCCAGAGCAGATCGAGCACCATGCGGCGCTGCTTGCTCAGCCGCATGCCCAGATCACGGCAGCGCCGATACACGGCATCCACGGTGGTGGCAGCAGAGCCTTCGGGGCCCTCAGTCGCTTGGATGGTGGGGCTGAGCTGACCCAACCAGCACCTACTCAATGAGAATGAATCTGTTATAGGCCAACCCGCAACCGCTTCGCGTTTGCTTTAGCCCCCACCAGCCTCCGGTGCTCTATTCCCGGCTTCAGGCCACGCTGGCGCCTACGGGATCCTGCAGCCGGCCCTCACCGATGGCCTGCAGGGCCTCGGCCAGATCCACCCGGCCGTCGTAGAGCGCCCGGCCCACGATCACCCCCTCCACTCCCAGGGGCGCCAGGCTTAGCAGGGACAGCAGGTGCTCCAGGTTGCCGATGCCGCCCGAGGCGATCACCGGCACGGTGCTGGCTTCGGCCATGGCCCGTAGTGCGTCGAGGTTGGGACCGGCCAGGGTGCCGTCGGTGGCGATATCGGTGCTGATGATCGCTGCGATCGGATAGGCACTGAGTCGCTTGGCGAGCTCGGTGGCCTCAGTGGTGCTCTCCTCGATCCAGCCGCGGGTGGCCACCTTGCCGTTCTTGGCGTCGATGCCCACCACGATTCGGCCCGGAAAGCGGCCCGCCAGCTGCTCCACCAATTCCGGTTGCTCCAGCGCCGCGGTGCCGAGGATCACCCGCTCCAGGCCGCAGCCCAGCAGTTCCTCGGCCCGCTCAGCGGTGCGCACGCCGCCGCCCAGCTGCACCGGAATGCCCAGGGCGGCGGTGATCGCTTTCACCACGGCGTCGTTCACCGGCTGGCCCGTGCGGGCCCCGTCGAGATCCACCAGGTGCAGCCGCTGGGCGCCCTGCTCCTGCCAGCCCAGGGCCTGGGCCACCGGGTCGTCGGAGAAGCGCGTCACCTGGTCGTAGTCGCCCTGGTGCAACCGCACGCACTGGCCGTCGAGCAGATCGATGGCGGGGATCACCTGCATGGGGCGGGGCAGTGGCTGCCAGCCAGGCTGCCAGAGGCTGCGGTTGTGCAGATCCTGCAGGGGCACCACCGGCCGGACGGCCCGATCCAGCACCGCCTGCAGCTCGGCGGCGCGCTCCTTCCCCTGGCCCCGTAGCCCCAGCACCGCGAAGTGGCGGTAGCCCCCCAGCTCCCGGGCCGCGGCCGGCTCGGCAGTAAACGACTGGCC
>CAIOXF010000171.1 GCA_903862155.1 uncultured cyanobacterium
ACTGGGTGGCTTCCAGCTTGCCCACGCGCTTGTCGAGGCCATCCACGCGGCCCTTGAGCACGGCGAGTTCCTTCTGGAACTCGTTGATCAGGCGCTGCAGCTCATCGGTGGTTTCGGTAACGCGATCGAGGCAGGCATTCAGCAGAGCGGCAGCCTCGAAGCGGGTCATCGCCTGGGCGCCCTTGTAGGTGCCATTGGGATAACCGGCCACACAGCCGTAGCGCTCGATCAGGTTGCTCAGAGCCTGATAAGCCCAGTCGGTGGGCTTCACATCAGAGAACTGGTTGATGCTGGTGACCTGGTTTTGGGCTTCCCAAGCGCGGAAGCGATCCAGATCCTGTTGTTGGGTGTAGTTGTTGATGGCGCTGGTGCTCGACGCCAGGTCGTAGCCGTTGGCCATGGCAGCCATGGGAGCCACAAGGCCCAGGGCGGCAGGCGCCAGCATCAGTTGCTGGAAAAGTTTCATCGGGGTCCTCACACCGATTAGGAAAGGCTTAGCCGCAGACAGCAGCACAAGCGCACGGAACTTACTCAGCGCGGGGCCAGCGACGCCACCCGAACGGATACGCGGCCGGGTATCGCAAGACACATGGAGACAAGTCGGTGCCGTGCGGCCTCGCGCCGCAAGCCCTCCACCACCCTCCGGCGTCCGCGCACGCCCGCCAGCCCCAGCGCTTCCTGACGCCACTGGAGCCAGCATTGGTGGCGCCGTGTGTCGATCAGCTCGGCCAGGGCCGGTAAGTCTTGAGCAAGGTTGCCCGGCATCTGGTTCTCAATCGCCCGAGCCAGCACCTCCAGATCATGGAGCTCACCGAGCAACTCCTGCATGGATCTGCAGAGGGCAATCATGCGCTGCTGGTGGCGGCCGCCACAGCCCCGCAGATTATCGAGGCGGTAGCGCACGTCTTTGATCCGCTTGCGCAGATCGTGCACCAGCTCGGCCTGCCGGCCCGGATCCTCAGCCCACCAGCCGGGATGCAAGAACAAGCCCATCACGGCCGGCAGCTGCCATTCCCCCACCCAGCGATGCAACGGCTCGTGGCCCAGCGGCGTGAACTCCGGCTGGCGCAGCCACTCCTGGAGCCGGGCCAGCAGCTCCAGGTGGCTGCGACCGCGCAACACCTCCACCAGGTGCTCGCAGGCCACGCGCCTCTCTTTGCGCAGCTGGCGGAACACCGGTTTGAGGGCTTGCTGTTCCGATAGCGGCAGGGCAGGCAGGAGGTCGTTGTCCAACCGCTCCCGGAGCACATCAAGATCCCGGGCCATGCCAAGCCGCCGCACCGACTTGGCAATGCGTTGATCGGTCACGCGGGAAGGGAGCACAAGCGCCGGGCCGAACTGGCGCAGGGTGGTGCGCAGCCTCCGCATGGCCACCCGCATCTGATGGAGCGGCTCGGGATCCTCGTCGGCCAGCACCGGGCCTTGCAGTGCAGTGAGCCGGTTCACGTGCTGCTGCACCAGTGCCAGTGCCAGCTCACCATTGCTACAGCCCAGCGGCAACGGGAGCGGCTTGGCCATGGGATCAGCGGAACTCGGGCTTCTTAATGCTGTCGAGGCTGCGGCGCAGGGTGTTGCCCACCCCCTGTCCCACCGGCAGATCACCACCGAAGGCGGTGCCCAGCACGTGGCGGTAGAGCTTGCTTTCCACGATCCGGTAGGTGCTGGAAGGGAGCGGGATATACCCGGCCTTCTCAGTGAGCAGCAAACCGTTCTGCACGGTGTAGGTGATGAAGCGGCGCACCAGATCATTGCCGCGCAGGGCCTGATCGTTCAGGTACACGAACAGCGGCCGCGACAGGGGCACATAGGTTTCGTTCTGCACCGTCGCCACCGACGGAGCCACCGGCCCCTTGGGCCCCACCACGGGGAGGGCACGGAGGCGGTTGCGGTTGGCGTTGAAGTAGGCGTAACCGAAGTAGCCAATGGCATTGGGGTCGCTGGCCACGCACTTCACCAGCACCGCGTCGTCTTCGCTGCTCACAACATCGTTGCGGGCGTTGGTGG
>CAIOXF010000172.1 GCA_903862155.1 uncultured cyanobacterium
CTGGCCACGGCGGCCGTCACGATGCCGCGGGGCGCAATCCAGCCCACGATGAATTTCTCGCGCCAGCCGAAGTCGGGCGTGCCCAGCGCCCCCAGTTGCATCGCCAGCAAGCGGTAGGGCATCAGTGCCAGCACCGCCAGCACCCCGCCCAGACCCAGGGGGCTCAGCTCTCCCCAGCTCACATCTGCAGCCAGCAGGGGGAACAGCACCGTGATCGCCAGCTGGGCCAGCTGGGCCACCAGCTCCTCCAAGGGCCCGGCCTGCTCATCCGCCAGCCGCAGGCCCAACACCACCCCGGCACTCACCGCCGCTGGCAGGCCGGCTTCGGGCAGCACCCCCTCCACTCCGCTTACCAGCAGAAACAAGGTTCCCAGGCTCAGCTGCAGGCAGAGCGAGGGAGAAGGAGAGGGCAGCCGCCGGATCAGCTCAGACAGCAACCAACCGGCCGCCGAACCAATGGCGATACCACCGCCAAAGCGCAAACCCAACAGCAGGGCCACGTCCTGCGAGTGGCCCAGATCCCCCAAGGCCACCTGCAACAGCAGCAGGGCCAGCACCGCAGAGAAGGGCTCCAGGATCAGACCTTCGGCCTCCAGCACCTTGCCGAGGGGCTCGAGCAGCCGGATCTGGCGCACCATCGGATTCACCACCGTGGGGCCGGTGGCCAGGGAAATGGCGCCGAACACCCAGGCCAGCGGCCAGGCCAGGCCCGCCAACCCATGGGCCAGCACGGCCCCACCCACCAACCCCAGCACGGAGCGCACCAGCACCAATCGCACCACTGCGCGCTGCAGGTCGCGGCCGGCCAGGCGCAGATTGAAGCCCCCGTCGAACAGGATCAGGCTCACCAGCAGCAACACCACCGGCTCCAGCCCATCGCCCAGGGCTTCCGGTTCCACCAGGTTGAGCCCGGCTTTGCCGAACACCAGGCCCAGGGCCAGGAGCAGCACCACGGTGGGCAGCCCGCTCAGCCTGGAGATCAGCTGCGCCAGGGATCCCGCGAAGAAGGCTTCGCCCCAGATCAGTTCGGGGCGAGGCATCGCGCCGTGATCAATCGTCGATCGAACCGTACTGGGGCTCCACCCGGATCCCGATCACACTCGACGGCCGCACCACGAGGTATTCCCCCTCGAGCTCAGCGATGGGCACATTCACAAAGGTGTCGCTGGCGGCGGCGGTGAGCACCCCGCCGTACCACTGCTGAAAGGCCTCCAGCGTGGGGAAGTTCACCGATTCGGTTTGCCCACCGCTGAGGTGGAGGTGCACGGCGTAGCGGCGGGGGATGCGAGGCATAGCGGCCCGAACCGGCGCAATCAGGTGGCCACAGGATGGCTCAGGTTCGCCGGTTCCGCCCAGGGCCTCCAGGCAGTGGCGCCGGGGGTATAGAGGGGATGGCGGGGTTGGCCGGCGTTGGTGCGGCCGATGCAGCCCAGCGGCTTGCCAG
Source organism: uncultured cyanobacterium (assembly GCA_903862155.1). GTDB lineage: Bacteria > Cyanobacteriota > Cyanobacteriia > PCC-6307 > Cyanobiaceae > UBA5018. Next base: position 1,445 of record CAIOXF010000172.1, read on the forward strand.
ATGCCTTGGCATCCATCAGCTGCAGCACCGCCAGGTGGCGATCGCGCCAGAGGCCGCCGTTACCCCATCCCAGCCACACCGCATCACAGGCCCCAAGGCGCTCCTCGATCCAGCGGTCGTTTTCAGCGCCCACCGGCTGATCGAGGCGTTTGAGCACCGACGGGCTGGAAGTGATCCGGGCGAAAAGGTTCACGACCTCCAGTGCTTCGTAATCCCATCCGCGGGCAAAGCCCATCAGGCGCCGCAGGGTGGGGTCGTCTTGATCGGCGCCAGCGCGTGAGGGATTCAGCCCGATGAACAGCAGCCGGCCATCACCCTGGCCCCAGCGCCGCTCCAGCCACCAGCGGTAGTTCCCGCAGGGGCTGAAGGCAGCCGCACCCAGCGCTGCGGTGGTCATGCCTCCAGCTTGCTCGGAGCAAAGCTCGGGCCCAGCCCCCTCTGCCAGGCTGGCCGCACCTCAGCGGATCAGGGCAGGTGACAGCGGCAGGTGCGAACGGCGAGAAGCCCCTGCTGCTGTTGATCGACGGCCATTCCCTGGCCTTCCGCAGCTTCTATGCCTTCAGCAAGGGGGGCGATGGGGGTCTGAGTACCCAGGCGGGCGTGCCCACCTCGGTGACCTACGGCTTCCTCAAGGCCCTGCTCGACAACTGCAAGGGACTCAAGCCCCAGGGCCTGGTGGTGGCCTTCGACACAGCCGAGCCCACGTTCCGCCACGAGGCCGATGAGGCCTACAAGGCCCACCGCGACGAGGCCCCCGAGCACTTCTTCCAGGATCTGGACAACCTGCAGCAGATCTTGCGGGAGTCGCTGGATATTCCTCTCTGCCTGGCACCGGGCTATGAGGCCGACGACGTACTCGGCACCCTGGCCAACCGGGCCGCGAATCAGGGCTGGCGGGTGCGGATCCTCTCGGGCGACCGCGACCTGTTCCAACTGGTGGATGACCAGCGCGACATCGCCATCCTCTACATGGGGGGCGGGCCCTACGCCAAGAACAACGGCCCCACCGAGATCCGGCGCGAGGGCGTGGTTGCCAAGCTCGGCGTGACCCCAGAAGAGGTGGTGGATCTCAAGGCCCTCACCGGCGACACCTCCGACAACATCCCCGGCGTGAAGGGGGTGGGGCCGAAAACCGCCATCAACCTGCTGGCCGCCTATGCGCACGTGGACGGGATTTATGCCGCGCTGGAAGAGCTGGAGAAGGCCGGGCCCAAGGCCAAAGACCCCAAGGGGGTGCTCAAGGGCGCGCTAATCGGCAAGCTCGCCGCCGACAAGGAGAACGCCTACCGCTCGCGGATGCTGGCCGAAATCCTGGTGGACATTCCCCTGCCCGAGGAGCCCCGGCTGGAGCTGGGGGCCGTCAATGCCGAGGCCCTGGCCACCAGCCTGGAGGAACTGGAGCTGCACAGCCTGGCCCGCCAGGTGAACACCTTCGCCCGGCTGTTCTCCGCCAATCCACCGGACCTGCCGGATATCCCGAGCGCAGCCCCCGCCACCAAGAAGGCCAAGAGCACCGCTGCTGCCGCCGCTGGCGAGCCCGATGCGGCAGCAGCACAGGCAGACAGCCCTGGCGGTGCCGCAACCGGCAGTACCGCTCCCAGCGCCCCAACCCTGGAGCCTCAGCTGGTCACCACCCCCGAGGCCCTGGCCGCGCTGATGGAGCGGCTGATGGCGGCCACCGATCTGGCCAGCCCAATCGCCCTCGACACCGAAACCACCGCCCTGAACCCCTTCCAGGCCGAGCTGGTGGGTGTGGGGCTGTGCTGGGGCGAGGGCCCAGCCGATCTGGCCTACATCCCGATCGGCCACCTGCCCCAGCCCGCCGCCGATCTGCTCAGTGAAGCGCCGCCGGCGCCCCAGCAGCTGGCCCTCGATGCGGTGCTCACGGCGCTGGCCCCCTGGCTGGCCAGCGCCGAGCACCCCAAAACCCTCCAGAACGCCAAGTACGACCGGCTGGTGCTGCTGCGCCACGGCCTGCCCCTGGCTGGCGTGGTGATGGACACGCTGCTGGCCGATTACCTGCGCGATGCGAATGCCAAGCACGGCCTGGAGGTGATGGCCGAGCGCAACTTCGGCTTCAGCCCCACCAGCTACAGCGAGCTGGTGCCCAAGGGCGCCACCTTCGCCGCCGTGCCGATCGAGGCCGCTTCCCATTACTGCGGCATGGACGTGCACGTGACCTGGCGGCTCACGGGGCTGCTCAACCGCCAGCTCGCGGAGCTGGGCCCCGCCCTTCCGGCCTTGCTGGCGCAAGTGGAACTGCCGCTGGAGCCGGTGCTGGCCGCGATGGAGGCCACCGGCATCCGCATCGACACGGGCTACCTGGGCGAGCTCTCCACCGAACTGGCCGGCACCCTGAGCGAACTCGAAGCCAAAGCCAAGGAAGCCGCCGGGGTGGATTTCAACCTGGCCAGCCCCAAGCAACTGGGCGAGCTGCTGTTCGACACCCTCGGGCTCGACCGCAAGAAATCACGCAAGACCAAAACCGGCTGGAGCACCGACGCAGCGGTGCTGGAGAAGCTGGAAGACGCGCACCCGGTGGTGCCACTGGTGCTGGAGCACCGCACCCTCAGCAAGCTCAAGAGCACCTACGTGGATGCCCTGCCGGCCCTGGTGGAGCCGGAAACCGGGCGCGTGCACACCGATTTCAACCAGGCCGTGACGGCCACGGGGCGCCTCTCCAGCAGCAACCCCAACCTGCAGAACATTCCGGTGCGCACCGAGTTTTCCCGGCGCATCCGCAAGGCGTTTTTGCCCCAGGAGGGCTGGAGCCTGCTCAGCGCCGACTACTCCCAGATCGAGCTGCGGATCCTCACCCACCTCTCGGGCGAAGAGGTGCTGGTGGAGGCGTATCGCAGCGGCGACGACGTGCACGCCCTAACCGCCCGCCTGCTGCTTGAGAAAGAGGAGGTGAGCGCGGATGAGCGGCGCCTGGGCAAGACGATCAACTTCGGCGTGATCTACGGGATGGGGGCGCAGCGCTTCGCCCGCGAAACGGGCGTGAGCCAGGCCGAGGCGAAGGATTTCCTCAGCAAGTACAAGCAGCGCTACCCGAAGGTATTCGCCTTCCTGGAGCTGCAGGAGCGACTGGCCCTCAGCCGCGGCTACGTGGAAACAATCCTGGGGCGCCGGCGCCCCTTCGGCTTCGACCCCAACGGTCTGGGCCGCCTGCTGGGCAAGGACCCCCTGGAGATCGACCTGGAGGTGGCCCGCCGCGGCGGCATGGAGGCCCAGCAACTGCGCGCCGCGGCCAATGCCCCGATCCAGGGCTCCAGCGCCGACATCATCAAGCTGGCCATGGTGCAACTCCACCACCGCCTGGCCGAGAGCGGCCTGCCGGCCCGTCTGCTGCTGCAGGTGCACGACGAACTGGTGCTGGAGTGCGCTCCCGAGGCCCTCGAGGAGGTGCGCAACCTCACGCGTGAAACCATGGAGCACGCCGTTGAGCTGTCCGTGCCGCTGGTGGTGGAAACGGGCTCCGGCGCCAACTGGATGGAAGCGAAATGACGGCAGGCGGCAGCACGCTCAGGCTCACCAACACCCTCACCCGCCGCGTCGAGCCCTTCGAGCCCCTCACCCCCGGGCAGGTGAGCATCTATTGCTGCGGGGTCACGGTGTACGACCTCTGCCACCTGGGCCACGCCCGCAGCTACATCGCCTGGGATGTGCTGCGCCGCTATCTGATCTGGCGCGGCTACCAGGTGACGTTCGTGCAGAACTACACCGACATCGACGACAAGATCCTCAACCGCGCCGCCGAAGAAGGCAGTTCAATGGAGGCAGTGAGCGAGCGCAATATTGAGGCGTTCGTGGCCGACATGGCGCGGCTGAACATCCTTCCGGCCGACCGGATGCCGCGGGCCACCCGCAGCCTTGATGCGATCCGGCTGCTGATCCAGGAACTGGAAGCGCGGGGGGCGGCCTATTCCGCTGATGGTGATGTGTATTTCGCCGTGATGAAGCATGCCGGCTACGGCAAATTGAGTGGCCGCGATCTCTCCGAACAGCAAGACAACGCCTCGGGCCGCGTGGCAGATGAGGAAGAGGCTCGCAAGCAGCACCCGTTCGACTTCGCCCTTTGGAAGGGCGTCAAACCGGGCGAACCCAGCTTTCCTTCCCCCTGGGGCCCTGGGCGCCCGGGCTGGCACATCGAATGCTCGGCGATGGTGCGCGAGGAGCTCGGCGACACGATCGACATCCACCTCGGTGGCGCCGATCTGATCTTTCCCCACCACGAGAACGAAATCGCCCAGTCGGAGGCGGCCACGGGCAAGGAACTGGCCCGCTACTGGCTGCACAACGGCATGGTGAACGTGGGCGGCCAGAAGATGAGCAAGTCGCTCGGGAACTTCACCACCATCCGCGCCCTGCTGGATTCGGGCGTGAGCCCGATGACACTGCGGCTGTTCACCCTGCAGGCCCACTACCGCAAGCCCCTCGACTTCACCGCCGAGGCCCTCGATGCCGCGGCCACCGGGTGGAAAGGCCTCAACGCCGCCCTGGGCCTCGCTGCCCTGAGGGAAGGAGAGCCCAACTCCGCAGATGGGGACACGGCGTCCCAGGTGATCCCGGTGCAGCCCAGCAGCGATCCCGGCAGCCTCAGCCCGGAACTGGCCCAGGAGCGTGAGCGCTTCGCTGCGGCCATGGACGACGACCTCAACACCTCCGCTGCCCTGGCGGTGTTGTTTGAGCTGGCCAAACCGCTGCGGGCCCTGGCCAACCGCATCGAGCGCGGCGATCAGGCGGCCGCCGCCGAAGCCACCAGCCCCGAGGCCCAGGCAAGGCTGGGCCTGCTGCAGGAACTGGCCAGTGTGCTCGGCCTGCGCCACGAACAAGCCGCCGCTCCCACCACAACCGACGGCCCCGATGACACCGCCATCGAAGCCCTGATCGAGCAGCGCAAGGCCGCCAAGGCCAACCGCGACTTCGCCAGCGCCGACCGCATCCGCGATGAGCTCAAGGCCAAGGGGATCGAGCTCATCGACAAGCCCGGCGGCCTCACCGAGTGGCTGCGGGGCTGAGCTTCAGCCCTTCGGCTCCGGCGGCCGTTGCTGGTTGCGCATCATCGTTTCGATCTTGCGGATGCGCTGCAGGGTTACCTGCCAGACATCCAGCTGAAAGCTGCGGCTGGTGTCGCCGACCTCCACCGTACTGCGGCACTCGGCCACCAGGGCCTCGATGTTCTCGCCGCGCTCGAAGGCCTCCCAGAGCTGGCGCTCAAGCTTGGCCCGCTCGATGAAGTTCCAGCGTTGGAGCCAGGTGGGCATCGCCGCCATCACATGCCGCTCAAGGTGGCGTCAGCTTTGCAGCAGCGGCGCCACCACCTGGGGCAGATGCAGCAGCGACTGCACCAGCAACACCAGCAGCACGGGAGTACCCAGCCAGCGCAGCAGACGCCGCACCACCAGCGGGGCTTCCCCTTCGAGCCGGGGCTGCCCCCAGCCCACCAGCAACGCCAGCATCAGCCCGCCGAACAGCAGCCCGGTTTCTCCAAACACGGTGTAGAGCACATCGATCCAGCGGCTGTCACTCGCCGGCAGCAGCCCGAGCAGCGTGATCGCCGCCACCGCCAGGGTGGTGGCCCGTCGCCGCGACCAGCCCAGCCGGTCGATGAAGGCGGCGGTGCTCACCTCCAGCAGCGACACTGCCGAGGTGAGGGCCGCCAACACCAGCACGCCGTAGAAGGCCACCGCCAGCCAGCGGCCCAACCCGCCCAGGCTGGCCATGCCGGTGGGGATGGCCACGAACAGGGTGCCGACGGTGCTTTCGGAGAGGCTGCCCAGCAGGTTGAAGTGGGCCACCAGGGGAAAAGTGATCAGCCCGCCCACCAGGGCCACGGCCGTGTCGGCGGCGGCGATCATGCCGGCCTGGCACCCCAGACCCTCCTGGCCCTGGGTGTAGGAGGCGTAGGTGATGATCGCGCCAAGCCCCAGCGACAGGGAAAAGAAGGCGTGGCCGGCGGCGCTGGTGAGCGTGGGCCAGCGCAGCAGCTCCTGGAGGTCGGGCTGGAGATAGAAGCGGTAGCCCTCGCCAGCGCCGCTCAGGGTGGACGCCCAGATCGCCATCGCCACCAGCAACACAAACAGCAGCGGCATGCACCACAGCGACAACCGCTCGATGCCGCCCCGCACCCCTAGAGCGATGACTCCGGCGGTGAACAGCATCGCCAGCAGGTGTCCGACAATGGCCAACGGCCCCTGGCTGATGCTTGAGAAAAATGCCGCCGGATCAGCTGGCAAACCCAGCAGCAGGGTGCGACCGGCCGAGAGCAGGGTCCAGCCGGCCACCACGGAATAGAAGGCCAGGATTACCGCGGCATTGAGGGTCATGGCGTAACCCAGCCAGCGCCAGCGCGGCCCGCCCACCATCGCCAGGGCCAGCACCGGGCTCTCCCCGGTGCGGCGGCCGATCAGCAGCTCCACCACCAGCAGTGGCAGGCACACCAGCGCAATCACTGCCAAGTAAACGAGCACGAAGGCAGCGCCACCGTTGGCCGAGGCCTTGTAGGGGAAGCCCCAGAGGTTGCCGAGCCCCACCGCACTGCCGATCGCCGCCAGCAGAAACCCGGCGCGACTGGCCCAGTGTTCGCGGCTGCTCATGGCGTGGGTGGTGCTGAGCGCCAGTGTGGGGGGCAGCGCAAGCGCAGCGGCTCACCGGTGTGGGGATGGCGCAGGCAGAGGCCCGTGGCATGGAGCCGGAGCCCGCCGGGATCGACCTGGCCGTAGATGGCATCGCCCACGATCGGATGGCCCAGTAGGGCCAGGTGCACCCGCAGCTGGTGGGAGCGACCCGTGTGGGGCGCGAGCAGCAGCAGGCTTTCTGCTGCGCCGGTGGTGGAGCCGGACTCCAGCAGTCGCCAGCGGGTGAGCGCGGGCTTGCCGCCTTCTGCAACCGGCACGGGGCCATAGCGAGGCGGCCGGGTGCCAATCCGGGCCAGGGGCACATCGATCCTGCCGCCGCGGCGGGTGGGGCTGCCCTTCACGCGAGCCAGATAGGTCTTGCGCACGCGGCGCTCGGCAAAGGCGCGGCTCAGCTCCCGGTGGGTGAGCGAATCAAGGGCCAGCAACAGCAGCCCAGAGGTGGCCTGATCGAGGCGATGCACCAGCCGTGCCTCAGGCCAGCGCTCGTGGATGCGGATGATCAACGAATCGGCCAGATCGGGCCCCAGCCCCGGCTGGCTGAGCAGGCCGGCGGGTTTGTGCACCGCCAGCAGCCAGGGATCGGCATACAGCACCGGGATATGGGCCGTCATCGCAAGCGCCATCGCCGGATCCGGAGGTGGCGGTGGGAAACTGGGCGCCACAACGCTGGGAGCGCTGCCGTGAAAGCCCTGTCCGTGCTGGGGTCCACCGGCTCGATCGGCACCCAGACCCTGGAGATCGTGGAGGAGTTTCCCGATCGCTTCCGGGTGGTGGCGCTCACGGCCGGCAACAACCTCGATCTGCTGGTGGAGCAGATCCTGCGCCATGCCCCGGAGGTGGTGGCCCTGGCCAACGCCGATCGGGTGGCGGAACTGCGGGAGCGGCTGGAGGCCCTGGAGCCGGCGGCGCGCCCCAGCCGCATGCCCGAACTGCTGGGCGGCTCGGACGGGCTGTGTGC
>CAIOXF010000173.1 GCA_903862155.1 uncultured cyanobacterium
AGTCGCCCAGGATCTTGGGCACGCGGAAGAAGTCGCCTTCGCGTTGGGGGGCTTCGTTGAGCAGGTCTTCGCGCACGTCGGTGGGCACCACCACGTCGTCGCGGGTCACGTTCACCACTTCCACGGCGCGGGTGGTGGGGGGCACGCCCTCGGTGTCGACGGCCTCCAGGTGGGCCACGTAATCGAGGATCCGCTCCAGCTGGCCGGTGTAGGTGGCGATCTTGTCTTCGGGCAGATCCAGCCGGGCCAGCGCGGCCACTTTGCGCACGTCGTCGGCGGAGATGCGGCTCATCGAGATCGGCAGGCTGGCCGGACGCTAGCGCTCAGGCCGGCTCCTTCAGGAACGCCTCCAGGTCTTCCACCAGGGCGGCCGCGGCGATGTCGAGGAAGCGCTCGCCGTGTTCGGCGGTGGCCAGATAGGGGTCGGAGCCCATGCGGCCATCGGGGTGGCGGCGGCGGAAATCCTCTGGGCCGTGGATCGGGCCGGCGGGGGCGGGCTCGGGCAGGGGCCGCTGCTTGGCCACCAGGCTTGGCTCCAGATGGAGGGTGAGGGCGATCTCGCTGGGGGTGGCGTGGTGGCCTTCCTTATCGCCGTAGAGATCGCGTGCTTCGCGCATCACCGGCCCGGCGGTGAACCAGTTGGCCAGGCGGCAGCGCAGGGCCTGGGCATTGGGCAGGCCGCGGGTGGCAGCGGTGCCGTAGGCCTGGGCGAAGGCGGCGCGGGCGGTGGCGATGTTGCCGCCGTGGCCGTTGATCACGAAGATCCGCTCGAAGCCATGGCGGGCCAGCGAGAGCACCACGTCGTGCAGCACCGCTAGCAGGGTGGCGGGCTGCAGGCTCACCGTTCCGGCAAAACCCAGGTGGTGCTCGGCCATTCCGAAGGCCTGCACCGGCGTCACCAGCACGCCGCTGCGCCGGCCTACCTCCAGGGCCACCGCTTCGGCGGTGAGCGCGTCGGTGCCGATGGCGCCGGTGGGGCCGTGCTGCTCGGTGGAGCCCAGGGGCACGATCACCCCCTTGCACTGCTCCAGGTAGGCCTCCACCTCGGGCCAGCTGCGCAGCTGTAGGCGGATATCGGCCGTGGAGTTGGCCGGGCCGGGGAGGGGGGATTGGGTCATGGTGAACAGCGGCAACCCCGGTGGGTCTGCCTAGGGTTGAAGGGTCTGCAGAGCCCTTGGGCCATGCTGCACCGCAAGCTCTACCAGTTCTGCGCTGAGAAGCGCCCGGTTTGGGTGTTCCTGCGCGATCAGCAGCGCTGGATCGAAGAAGCCACCGTGGTGGAAATCGAGGGGGATCTGGTGACCCTCCGCTACGACGCCGAAGACGACGACGAACTCCACAGTTGGGAGGAAAGCGTGCGCCTGGATTCGATCGGCGCCGTGAGCACCCGCCTCTCCTACGTGTGCCGCAACACCAGCGCCGATGAGCTGGCCATCACCGGCGAATGCCCGGAGGCCGAGCGGCTCAGCCAGCCTTAACGATCAGTGGGCCGTGCCGTTGCCGTCGTAGTCGTCGGTGTCGTAGTAGCCGCCCTTGGTGCCGAAGTAGAGCGTGGCCAGCACGAACAGCCCGCTGCCGAACAGCAGCACTGTGCCGAGGTTGAACGCGGGAGTGTCCATGGCCGAGGGGCAATACCCCGCCACTCTGGCTGAAATCTCCCTGCCCGGCTCGTTTTTCGCCCGCCCCGCCCAGGCGGTCGCCCCCGAGCTCATCGGTTGCCGCCTGGTGAAGCGCCAGCCCTCAGGCGCATTGCTGTGGGGCGTGATTGTGGAAACGGAGGCGTATTGCCAATCCGAGCCCGCCTGCCATGGGCACAGGCGCCGCAGCCCTAGCAACGAAACCCTGTTTGGCGAGCCTGGTCGGTTTTATGTGTATGTGAGCTATGGCATTCACCACTGCGTGAATGTCACCACCGGCCGCAGCAACTGGGCCAATGGGGTGCTGCTGCGGGCCGTTGAGCTGCCAGGTGAGCCGTATCGGGTGGCGGCCGGGCCGGGGTTGCTGGCGCGGCGCTTCGGCATTGATCGCTCCTTCGATGCCACCCCCGCCCATCCAGATCAGCAGCTCTGGATCGCGCCCCGGCTGGAGCCGCTCAGCTCGGCGGAACTGGTGCAGGCCAGCCGCATCGGCATCAGCCAGGGTCAGGCCCTGCCCTGGCGCTGGTATCTGCGCAGCAGCCGCAGCGTGAGCCGGCGGGTGAAGGAGCGTCCCTTACCCTGAGGCTGTCAGCCGCCGGATGCCTTGAGCAGCTGGAGTCACCGCCATGTGATTGATCTGGCGGCCTTCTCGCTGGACGACTTCGGCACCGTGCTGGAGCTGGCGCAGCGTTTCCGGGTGATGCCCACCAGCGGTGCGCGCAAGCTGCCGGCACTGCAGGGCAAGCTGATGACCAGCCTGTTCTTCGAGGCCAGCACCCGCACCCGCAGCAGCTTTGAGATCGCCGCCAAGCGACTCTCGGCGGATGTGCAGAACTTCGCCCCCTCCTCCAGCTCCCTGAGCAAGGGGGAGAGCCTGCTGGATACGGCCCGCACCTATGTGGCCATGGGCACGAACATCTTCGTGGTGCGCCATCGCTGCGCCGGGGTGCCCCAGCAGCTGGCTGCCGAACTGGATGCCAGCGGCGCCCGGGTGGCGGTGCTCAACGCCGGCGACGGCCTGCACAGCCATCCCAGCCAGGGCCTGCTGGATCTGTTCACCCTGGCGCGTCACTTTGCGCCGGATGCCCCCACGCCGGAAGCCCTGTGCGGCCGCCGCATCGTGATCGTGGGCGACGTGCTCCACTCCCGCGTGGCCCGCTCCAATCTCTGGGCGCTCACCGGCTGCGGCGCCGATGTGGTGCTTTGTGGCCCGCCCACCCTGCTGCCCGACGCTTTCGCCCACTTCGTGGATGCCCCTCCCCCGGGCCAAGCCGCTGATCCGGTGGGCCAGCGCGGCACGATCACCCTGGAGCGCGATCTGGCTCAGGCCCTCGCCGGTGCCGATGCGGTGATGACCCTGCGGCTGCAGAAGGAGCGGATGCAGCAGCACCTGCTCACCAGCCTCGATGCCTATCACCGCAGCTTTGGCCTCACCCACCAACGGCTGGAGCGCTGCGGCAAGCCCGTGCCTGTCCTGCATCCCGGGCCGGTGAACCGGGGTGTGGAGATGGCCGGTGCCTTGCTGGATGATCCCGCAGCTTGCCTGGTGGATGAGCAGGTCACCAACGGCATTCCGGTGCGGATGGCCCTGCTTTATCTCTTGGCTGCGGCTTAGCCCACTGGCTTAGAGCAGCTTGAAGCCGTCGAGCAGCAGGCCGTAGAGCAGACCCATGCGGGTCATGTCGAGCAGCTGCAGGCCCAGACCATCGCCGCCGCGGCGTAGCAGGGGGCCCCGCGCCTTCACGGCCAGCTCGATCAGCACCACACACAGCAGGGCACTGAGGGGATCGAGCTTGGAGAGGGCTCCGGTGATTGAGCCCACTGCTCCGCCGATGCTGAAGCTGATCAACAGCACGATCAGCAGAAACGACAGTCGGCGCCAAGGATTGGCCGCCCAGCGTTCCAGAGCTGGGCCTGCTTCGGCCACCTGGCGCTGGAAGCGCGTCTGCTGCACCATTACCGGGAGTGCTTCACCGGGAAGAGGGTGGCAGGGCCATCATGGGTTGGGAAGAACCCATGGGCTGGTGATCCCCATCACCCGGCCCAACCCTGCCTGGTGCATGTCTACACCATTTATGGCGGGATGACACCGTTCTTCCGCTACAGATAGGGGATTCCAATAAAAAAGCCCTGGCACGGATGCCGGGGCCGGGTGATGGGGACGTCATTAAGGAAAACGTTCGCTTTACAAGCCTTCAAGCTCTGTGATGCCGTTTGAAAGAGCGTCCCCTCGATCCCTTGACGCCGGTCGCGCAGCGTCCGGAGCCTGGTCTCAGCCGTCGCTCTCTTTCTTGCGGGAGGTTTTGCCTTCGAGCAGCTCCAGCAGCGCTTCCATCTGGGCCATCACGCCCCGCACTTCACCGGCTTCGGGAAGTAGGCCGTCTTCCATCACGCCTTGATGCATCTCGCGCAGTTCCTGGCGGATGTAGCGCAGGTGGCTGACCACCTGTTCGCGCTTCGACTGCGACATCGAGGGGGGAGCTGAGTTGCTCCCCTTTTACCCCATCAGCTTCCTTGCTCGTCAGCGAGCGCTCACTTCTCGCCGAACTTGGCCTTGGCTTGCTCGTAAAAGGCGGTATCGATTGTGGTGATACTGGCTTCGTTGGCCAGGCTCTCAATCCGTTTGCGCACCATCGGGCGCACAAAGAACGGCACTTCCTTGAGGCGTTGCTCGGCGTCCGGTTGCCAGTTCATGGGGCGCGGGGCCGGGTGTCTCGAACGGGGAGTGGAGAATAGGGGACTCGAACCCCTGACCTCTGCGGTGCGATCGCAGCGCTCTACCAGCTGAGCTAATTCCCCGGGTTGGAGGGCACCATTATCCCCACCGCAACCGCCGCGATGACAGCGTCGATCACTCCCGAGCAGCTGGCGGCCTTCGACGAAGCCTCCATCGCCGAGCTGGCGCACCGGTTGGACAACGACGACTACCCCAGTCCGTTCGACGCCCTCTCCGACTGGCATTTGCTGCGGGCCCTGGCGATCCATCGGCCCGACCTGGCCCGCCCCTACGTGCACCTGGTGGATCAGGAGCCCTTTGACGAAGACTGAGACCGCTGGGCCCGATCCCCTCCGCGGCCGCCGGATTGTGGTGGGCATCAGCGGCAGCATCGCTGCTGTGAAGATGCCGCTGGTGGTGAGCGCCCTGGCCCGGCGCGGCGCCGAGGTGCGCTGCGTGCTCACCCCCTCGGCCGAACGCCTGGTGAGCGCGGTGGCCCTGGCTTCGCTCAGCCGCCAGCCGTGTTGCATCGATGCCGATCAGTGGAGTCACGAGGCTCCCCGCCCCCTGCACGTGGAATTGGCGGAGTGGGCCGAGCTGATCCTGTTGGCGCCCCTCAGCGCCACCACCCTCGGTCGCTGGATTCATGGCCTGGGCGACAGCCTGCTGGCCAGCGTGCTGCTGGCGTCGGAGGCCCCGGTGCTGGCCGCCGCTGCGATGAATACCGCCATGTGGACTTCGCCCGGGGTGGTGGCCAACTGGCAGGCCTTGCAGCAGTGGGACCGGGTGCTGCCGCTGGGGCCCAGTGCCGGCCTGCTGGCCTGTGACCGGCGTGGTGCCGGGCGGATGGCCGAGCCCGTGCAGCTGCTACTGGCCCTCGAATCCCTGGCCCTCCATGGCTGGCAGCGCGACTGGCAGGGCCGCCGCCTGTTGGTGAGCGCCGGCCCCACCCGCGAACCTCTGGATCCGGCGCGCTGCATCACCAACCCCAGCACCGGGCTGATGGGGGTGCTGCTGGCCCAGGCCGCCCGGCTGCGCGGCGCGCGGGTGGATCTGGTGCACGGGCCGCTGGCCCTAGATGCCCAGCTGCTGGATGGCCTGCACTGCCATCCGATCACCACGGCCGCCGCACTGCAGCAGCAGCTGCGGGTGCTCCAGCCCCAGGCCGATGCGGTGGCCATGGCGGCAGCCGTGGCCGACCACCGCCGCGCTGAGCCCCTGGCCAGCAAGCTCGCCAAACACGAGCTGGAGCAGGCCCTGGCCCAGGGCTGGGAGACTGTGCCCGACCTGCTCGCCGAGCTGGTGGCCCAGCGGCCGTCAGGCCAACGGATTCTGGGGTTCGCGGCCCATTCCGGTGATGTGTTGCCCCAGGCCCAGGCCAAATTCGCGCGCAAGGGCTGCGACCTACTTTTCGCCAATCCGATCGATCAGCCTGGGGCCGGTTTCGGCGCAGGCACCAATCAGGGCTGGCTGCTAGGGCCCGGTGAGGAGGTGGTGCGGCTTGAGGCCGAAGGGAAGTTCGCCATCGCCCACCGGTTGCTGGATGCCCTGGGGGCGTTCCTCAGGCCGCCAGCGGATGCTCCTGATCCGGCCGCCCCTGCTGCAGCAGGTCCATGAAGGTGCGTAGCTGCAGGCGGGGGATGTAGGGCCAGCCGCCGCTCTTCTCCATCTCCTGCAGGAGGCTGAACAGGCGGTTGCGGTCGGCCGGGAGGCTGCCGCGGAAGGCGCCGTCCTGAATCGAGCGGTGCAGGTGCTCCAGCTGGCGCAGCAGGGTCAGGAGTGCTTCCGGCTGGCCGGCCAGTTCTTCGGAGAGGGTGTTCAGGCCGCTGAGCAGCCCATCAAGCCGCTGCTGCTGTTCCGGGCTGAGGGCCGCGTCGGAGGCCATGACCGCCGGGTTGTTGTCACTGCTGGTCATGGCTTATGGGGCCTTGGAAACGGGTTGTTGAGAGCCGCGACATCGTACGGGGATCGGGCATTTTGCACCGGTAGGATCCCCCCCAGCCCAGTCCTAAAGCCTCGTTTCTGCGGCTTTCTCCCATGCGTTTCCGACCCCTGCTGGCCCTGGTGCTGGCGCTGTGCCTGACCCTGGTGACCGCCTGCAGTGGCGGCGCCAAAGCTGTGGATCGCGCCAACCTCACCTACGACGACATCCACAACACCGGTCTGGCCAACGATTGCCCGACCCTCCCTGATTCGGCCCGTGGCTCGATCGCCCTGGATGCCGGCAGCAAGTACCAGCTGCGGGAAATCTGCATGCACCCATCCGAGGTGTTCGTGAAGGGTGAGCCAGCCAACAAGCGTCAGGAAGCGCAGTTTGTGGCCGGCAAGATCCTCACCCGCTTCACCACCAGCCTCGATCAGGTGTACGGCGATCTGGCCGTCACCGGTGATGGCCTCAGCTTCAACGAGCAGGGCGGCATCGACTTCCAGCTCGTGACCGTGCTGCTGCCCGGCGGCGAGGAAGTGCCCTTCGTGTTCTCCAGCAAGCAGCTGGATGCCAAGGCTGATGGCGCTGCTATCACCACCAGCACCGACTTCAGCGGCAGCTACCGCGTTCCCAGCTACCGCACCTCCAACTTCCTGGATCCCAAGGCCCGTGGTCTCACCACCGGCGTTGAGTACGCCCAGGGTCTGGTTGGTCTCGGCGCCGACGCTGAAGAGCTCGACCGCGAGAACATCAAGCGCTACTTGGATGGCACCGGTACCATGGAGCTCTCCATCACCAAGGTCGACAACGCCACCGGAGAGTTCGCCGGCGTGTTCACCGCCATCCAGCCCTCCGACACCGACATGGGTTCCAAGGATCCACTCGATGTGAAGATCACCGGCCAGCTGTACGGCCGCCTGGAGCAGGTCTGATTTCAGGCCTCAGCATCCATCGATGCCCAGGGGCCCCCAGGGGCCCCTTTTTTGATGGCGTCAGTTCCAGTGCAGCCCAGTGAATTCGGTCTGGGAGAATCCGCGCCATCGCCCCGTGCCGAATCGCCATGTCCGTTGCTGATGCCACCACCGCCCCTGCAGCGGCGAGCACGGGCCTGATCGCACCCCACGGCGGCTCCCTGGTGGATCTGATGGTGCCCGCCGCCGAGCGCGAGGCCGTGAAGGCCGGCGTGGATCGGGTGGTGGAGTGCTCCGATCGCAATGCCTGCGACGTGGAGCTACTCGTGGTGGGCGGCTTCTCCCCCCTGCGCGGCTTCATGCACCAGGAGGACTATGAGTCGGTGGTGGAGCGCAACCGCACCAGCAGCGGGCTGCTGTTCGGCCTGCCGATCGTGTTCGACACGAACGACGCCTTGATTGCCGTGGGCGAGCGCCTGCTGCTCACCTACCGCGGCCAGGAGCTGGCCGTGCTCACGGTGGAGAGCAAGTGGGAGCCCGACAAGGCCCGTGAAGCCAAGGGCTGCTACGGCACCACCTCGATCGAGCACCCTGCCGTGCGGATGATCACCGGCGAGCGCGGCCGCTTTTACATCGGTGGTCGGGTGCAGGGTCTGGAGCTGCCCGAGCGCGTGTTCCCCTGCAAAACCCCGGCTGTGGTGCGCGCCACCCTGCCGGCGAGCCAGAGTGTGGTGGCCTTTCAGTGCCGGAACCCCATCCACCGCGCCCACTACGAGCTGTTCACCCGTGCTCTGCACGCCAGCAACGTGAGCGAGGGCGGTGTGGTGCTGGTGCATCCCACTTGCGGCCCCACCCAAGACGACGACATCGCCGGCGAGGTGCGCTTCCAGACCTACGAGCGCCTGGCTGAGGAGGTGAACAACCCCCGCATCCGCTGGGCCTACCTGCCCTACTCGATGCACATGGCCGGGCCGCGCGAGGCGCTGCAGCACATGATCATCCGCAAGAACTACGGCTGCACGCACTTCATCATTGGCCGCGACATGGCGGGCTGCAAGAGCTCGCTCACCGGCGACGACTTCTACGGCCCGTATCAGGCCCAGGATTTCGCCCGCGACAATGCCGCTGAGTTGGGTATGGAAACCGTGCCCTCGCTCAACCTCGTGTACACCGAGGAGGAGGGCTACGTGACCGCCGAGCACGCCGAGGCCAAGGGCTTGCACGTGAAGAAGCTCAGCGGTACCCAGTTCCGCCAGATGCTGCGGGGCGGCGAGGAGATCCCCGAGTGGTTCGCCTTCCGTAGCGTGGTGGAGGTGCTGCGGGCGGCTGGCTGATTGCCTGCCCGCCTCAGACTCCATCCCTGAGAGTCCCGGTTAACATTCCTTTACTTCCACTCGGCTGAGGCAACCACCGTGAAGAAGCGCTGGCGCAATGCTGGGCTGTATGTGCTCCTGGTGATCGTGGTGATCGCCGTCGGCACCGCGTTCCTGGATCGTCCCGATCCGGCCAACGCCCCGCGCACCCTGCGCTACAGCGACTTCGTGGAGGCCGTGCAGGCCAACGAGGTGTCGCGGGTGCTGATCTCCCCCGACCGGGGTACCGCCCAGGTGGTGGAGAACGACGGCCGGCGCGCCGTGGTGAACCTCGCACCGGACAAAGACCTGCTCAAGCTGCTCACCGACCACGATGTGGACATCGCGGTGCAGCCCAGCCGCGAGCCCGCCGCCTGGCAGCAGGCCGTGGGTTCACTGGTGTTCCCGCTGCTGCTCTTGGGTGGCTTGTTCTTCCTGCTGCGCCGTGCCCAGGGCGGCGGCGGGAACCCGGCCATGAACTTCGGCAAGAGCAAGGCCCGGGTGCAGATGGAGCCGCAAACCCAGGTCACCTTTGGTGATGTGGCCGGCATTGAAGGCGCCAAGCTCGAGCTCACCGAGGTCGTCGACTTCCTCAAGAACCCCGATCGCTTCACCGCTGTCGGTGCCAAGATCCCGAAAGGCGTGCTGCTGGTGGGCCCTCCGGGCACTGGTAAAACCCTGCTCGCCAAGGCGGTAGCCGGTGAGGCCGGCGTTCCCTTCTTCTCCATCTCCGGTTCGGAGTTCGTCGAGATGTTCGTTGGTGTGGGCGCCAGCCGCGTGCGCGACCTGTTCGAGCAGGCCAAGAAGAATGCCCCCTGCATCGTCTTCATCGATGAAATCGATGCGGTGGGCCGTCAGCGTGGCGCCGGCCTCGGCGGTGGCAACGACGAACGGGAGCAGACCCTCAACCAGCTCCTCACCGAGATGGACGGGTTTGAGGGCAACACCGGCATCATCATTGTCGCGGCCACCAACCGGCCTGATGTTCTTGACCAGGCCTTGATGCGCCCCGGCCGCTTCGACCGCCAGGTGGTGGTCGATCGCCCCGATTACAACGGCCGCCTTCAGATCCTCGAAGTGCATGCCCGTGGCAAGACCCTGGCTAAGGATGTGGATCTCGACAAGATCGCCCGCCGCACGCCCGGTTACACCGGCGCCGACCTGGCCAACCTGCTCAACGAGGCCGCGATCCTCGCGGCGCGCCGTCAGCTCACCGAAGTCTCGATGGACGAGGTGAATGACGCGATCGAGAGGGTGATGGCCGGTCCCGAGAAGAAGGACCGGGTGATGAGCGAGAAGCGCAAGCGCCTTGTGGCCTATCACGAAGCGGGCCACGCTCTTGTGGGCGCGCTGATGCCCGATTACGACCCGGTGCAGAAGATCTCGATCATTCCCCGCGGTAACGCCGGCGGTCTCACCTTCTTCACCCCTTCGGAAGAGCGGATGGAGTCGGGGCTGTATTCCCGCGCCTATCTCCAGAACCAGATGGCTGTGGCCCTTGGCGGCCGGGTTGCTGAGGAGATCGTCTACGGCGATGACGAAGTCACCACCGGTGCCTCCAACGATCTGCAGCAGGTGGCTCGCGTGGCCCGCCAGATGGTGACCCGCTTCGGCATGAGTGATCGCCTGGGTCCTGTGGCCCTGGGCCGCAGCCAGGGCGGCATGTTCCTTGGCCGCGATATCGCGGCCGAGCGCGACTTCTCCGAAGACACCGCCGCCGCCATCGACGAAGAAGTGAGCCAACTGGTGGCCGAGGCCTATCGCCGCGCCACCGAGGTGCTTACCGGCAACCGTAAGGTGCTCGATGAGCTGGCGGAGCTGCTGGTGGAGAAGGAAACCGTGGATGCCGAAGACCTCCAGGAACTGCTGATTCGCAGCGATGTGCGCGTCGCTGAGTACGTCTGAGTTCGTCCGCACTGATCGCCTCGTTGCATCACCAGCCCGTGCTGGTGGTGCTTCGCGCTGAAGAGCCGCTGCAGCTCAGCGAGCGCCTCCGCATCCTCGAGGCGATTGGCGTTTGCCACGTTGAGATCGCCTGGAGTGGACACCCCGCCTGGGTGTCCCAAGTGCAGGAACTCCACCGGGTCCATGGTGGGTTGATGCTCGGTGCTGCCTCAATTCGGAGTGCCCAAGCCCTGGAGAGCGTGGCTGCGGCCGGCCTTTCCTATGCGATGGCGCCGGTGCTGGATTCGCGGTTGCAGCAGCAGGCTGAGCATCTGGGCGTGCATCTGGTGCCAGGGGTGTTCAGCCCCTCGGAGGTGCATCAGGCCATGGCCTTGGGATGTGCGGCGGTGAAGTTGTTCCCGGCCGTCACCCTGGGGCCGCAGTATTGGCGGCGTTTGCGTGATCCTTTCGGAGCCTTGCCGTTCTGCATCGCCGCCGGCGGCCTCGCTGTTTCCGATCTGGATGCCTGGCTGGCTGCCGGCGTGGATGCGGTGACCCTCGGGGCCAGGGTTGCCGATGGAGAAGCCCTTGCCAAACTCCAGGCGTGGATCGCTCGCCGACAGCAACAAGGGCACAGTTGAGACTCCGCTGCTACATCTGAGATAGATGTTGTTGGGGCCATGTCTCAGCTCGCCATTCAGCTCAGCGCCAGGGCGGATGCTCTGATCGCCCAGCTTCAGAAAGAACTGTTCAATCGCCGGCGCAAGAAGGTGTCCGCGGCGGGAGTGGTGGAGTCGCTGATGGAGAGCGCCGCCCGCTCACCCAGCGACAAACGATTCGCCACCGCCTGGAAAAACCTGGTGGCTGATATCGACAAGGCGGCCAAGGTGGCGGCTGAGCATGGCCTCAAGCCCGCCAACCTCAGCGATGAGGAATGGGCGATTGTGCTCCGCCACCGTTCCCGCCCTGCTGCTCCTCCGAAGCCGGCCGCCAAAGCTAAGGCTGCGGCGAAGGCCAAAGCTCAGCCGAAGGCCAGAGCTGCGGTGAAGCCAAAGCCAGAGGCCCCCGCCGAGGCTCCCCGGAAGGCCGCACTGCGGAAGAAGGCCGCCACTGCTGCGGCCAGCGTCACCACTCGGATGGCGGCTGCCACGCGCAAGGCTGCCCCACGCCGGCGCACCAAGGCCAAGGCGGCGGAATCTTTGCCGGTGCTCAGCAGCAACGGCCTGGCTCTGGCTTCGCCGCTCTGATCACCAGAGGCTGCACTGCCCCTGCTGTCGCAATAGGTGGTCAGCCAGAACCAGCGCCACCATGGCTTCCACCATCGGCACGGCCCGTGGCAGCACGCAGGGGTCGTGCCGGCCCTTCGCCGCCAGGGTGGTGGCGTTGCCGTCGGCGTCGATCGTTTGCTGCTCCTTGCGGATCGTGGCGGTGGGCTTAAACGCCACCCGGATCACGATCTCCTCGCCGTTGCTGATCCCACCCTGAATGCCGCCGGAGTTGTTGGTGGCGGTGTGCAGGCTGCCGTCTTCGGTGGGGAGAAAAGCGTCGTTGTGTTCGCTGCCCCTGAGTAGCGTGCCGCCGAAACCGGAGCCGATCTCAAAGCCCTTGGTGGCAGGCAGCGACATCACCGCTTTGGCCAGGTCGGCTTCGAGCTTGTCGAACACGGGCATGCCCAGCCCCACGGGGGGGCGCCGCACCACGCACTCGATCACGCCGCCGCAGGAATCGCCGTCGCGGCCGATCGCCTCGATCCGCTCGACCATTTGCTCGGCTACGGCGGCATCCGGGCAGCGCACGATGTTGCTCTCGATCGCGTCCAGCGTGACTGTGGCTGGATCGATGGAAGCTTCGATGGTGTGAATGCGCTTCACCCAGGCCAGCACTTCGGTGCCATGGGCCTTTGCAAGCAGCTGTTTGGCGATGGCACCGGCGGCCACCCGGCCGATGGTTTCGCGGGCTGAGGCCCTGCCGCCACCGCTGCGGGCCTGAATGCCGTATTTGGCCTGGTAGGTGGCGTCGGCATGGGATGGCCGGAAGGCTACCTGCATCTCCTTGTAATCGCCGGGGCGCTGGTCTTTGTTGCGCACCACCATGGCGATCGGTGTGCCGAGCGTTACCCCATCCAGCAGGCCGCTGAGCACCTCTACCCGGTCGTCTTCCTTGCGGGGGGTGGTGATCTTGCTTTGGCCGGGTTTGCGCCGATCGAGTTCGGCCTGAATCGCTTCGAGATCGAGCACTAGCCGCGGTGGGCAGCCATCCACGATCACGCCCACGCCGCCGCCGTGGGATTCACCGAAGGTGCTGATTCGAAAGAGCTGGCCGAAGCTGCTGCCCATGCTGAAAACGCGCTGGTTGGAGCCTAAACAGCGGCTCCCCTAAACATGCAAAAACCCCCGCTTGCGCGGGGGCTCGGGATTCCGTCGAAGCTCAGCTTCAGCCGATGGCCGGAGCGGTCAGAGCCACAGGGGTGGACTGAGCAGCAGCCAGGTCCAGGGGGAAGTTGTGAGCATTGCGCTCGTGCATCACTTCCATACCCAGGTTG
>CAIOXF010000174.1 GCA_903862155.1 uncultured cyanobacterium
CCCACCGTGTCGGGGATGTTGATGGTGGTGGCGCCAGCCTTGATCGCCGCCTCGATCACCTCATACATGAACTCCGGATCGGAGCGCCCGGCGTCTTCGCAGGAGAACTCCACGTCGTCGACGAGGGAACGGGCGTAATCCACCATCTCGGCGGTGATCGCCAGCACCTCGGCGCGGGTCTTGCGCAGCTTGTGTTCGAGATGGATGTCGCTGGTGGCGATGAAGGTGTGGATGCGCTTGTTGGCGGCCGGCGCCACCGCATCGGCACAGGCCTTGATGTCGCCGGCGGCCGCCCGGGCCAGGCCGCAGATCACCGGGCCATCGGGCGTGCCCACCGCAGCGGCGATGCGCTGCACGGCGTTGAAGTCGCCGGGGCTGGCGAAGGGGAAGCCCGCCTCGATGATGTCGACCCCGAGGCGCGCCAGTTGCTGGGCGATCGCCAGCTTCTCCTCGAGATTCAGGCTGGCGCCAGGCGACTGTTCGCCGTCGCGCAGCGTGGTGTCGAAGATCAAGACGCGGCCTGGATCGCGGGCCATAACTGCGCTGCGCTCCCCTCCGGGGGTTTATCCGGAACGACTATGAGTTAGCAGATTCTAAGCGGCAGGCCAGAGCGCGAGCTCTTGATGGCCATCAAGACCCCGCATGGATGACCGGCGCCTAGAGCCTGGTGCAATGGCTGGGCTCTTGGAGCCGGGCCCGCTGAGGTTGGCGGTTGCCGTAAGCGGCGCGTTCCGCGCTTGCGCGGGCGGCGCGTCGGCAACCGCCACCCTCAGCGCGGGAGCACCGGAGCCTCAAGCTTCTCCAGCTCAGGCTTGAGGGTGGCGAGGTCGAGGAAGCGGTCGGCGGCGTTGCGCAGTTCACGCGCCACCATGCCTTCGGTGGTGATCAGGGTGATCTTGAGCCCCTGGGCACGGAGCACCTCCAGCAAGCGGTCGAGATCACGGCTTCCGCTCAGCAACCACACCTCATCGGTGCGCGGCGCCACGGTGAGCAGATCAATGGCCACCTCCACGTCGAGGTTGGCGCGCACGTACTGGCGATGGTCCGGGTGGCGCTGGTCGCCATGGCGCGGTTCCTCGTTGCCGCCGGGCAGTTCGCGCAGGAAGCGGGTGCGCACCGTGTAGCCCAGGCTGGTGAGGGCATCGCGGAAGGGACGCTGGTCGGTGGCGTCCTTGAGGCCGGCGTACCAGAACGCACTTCCCAGCTCCAGGCCTGGCTGGCTGTCAGCGAGGGTGAGCAGGCGGCGGGGATCAAAAAACCAGCCCAGCTTCTGCTGCGCGTAATACATGCTGTGCCCGTCCACGGCCAGGGCCAGCTGCTGGGGGCGCGGGGATCGGGCTTCCATCAGCCCAGCGTAGGCAGGGCCGGCTCGCCAACTGCCCTTAAAATTGGCGCCAATCCGGGGCTGCCATGGCGTCCAGCGACACGCCCGTGCCACGCCCTGCCGGTTCCTCCGCCTCCGCCACCACCTCAGGTGACCTGGCGATCGTTCTGCACGCGCACCTCCCTTATGTGCGTTCCAGCGAGCCGGGTTCGCTGGAGGAAGACTGGTATTTCCAGGCCCTGCAGGAGTGCTACCTGCCGCTGCTGGCGGTGCTGGAAGCCGCCGCGGCAGACCCAGACCAACGGCCTCGCCTCACCCTGGGGCTCTCGCCCACGCTGCTCTCGTTGCTGGCCGATCGGGCCCTCAATGCCCGCTTCTTGCCGTGGCTGGCCATCCGCCTGGCGTTGCTGGCGCATGCGTCTCCCGAGCTGGGAGACGCCGCAAGCGATCTGGCCCACCAGCTCAAGGCCGTGGCCAGTCAGTGGGAAGCCTGCAACGGCAACCTGGTGCCGCGCTTCCGGCGTCTGCAGCAGCAGGGCGTGCTCGACCTGATCACCTGCGCCGCCACCCATGGCTACCTGCCCTTGCTGCGGGGGGTGCCCGAAGCGGTGCGAGCCCAGCTGCGCACGGCCGTGCGCGAACACGAGCGCCTACTGGGGGAACGCCCCCTGGGAATCTGGATCCCCGAGTGCGCTTACTACGAAGGGCTCGATCAGCAATTGGCGAGCTGCGGGCTGCGCTACTCGCTGCTGGATGCCCATGGTGTGCTCCATGCCCTGCCCCGGCCCCGCTATGGGGTGTACGCACCGATCTGCTCACCTGCGGGGGTGGCGTTCTGCGCCCGCGACAGCACGGCCACCCTCCCGGTGTGGAGCGCCACCCAGGGTTATCCCGGCGACGAGGTCTACCGGGAATTCCATCGGGATCTGGGCTGGGACCTGCCGCAGGAGCTGCTGGATGAGGCCGGCATCACCAGCCGCCGCCCCTTGGGCCTGAAGTTGCACCGGGTCACGGGCCAGGGCACGGCCCTCGACCAGAAAAAGCCCTACGACCCTGCGGCGGCAGCGCAGAAAACCAAGCTCCACGCCATCGACTATCTGCAGGGACGCCGTGGGGAGCTCGCAGCCCTGGCGGGATCGATGGAGCGGCGGCCCCTGTTGGTGGCACCGTTTGATGCCGAATTGTTCGGCCATTGGTGGTTTGAGGGTCCGCGCTTCCTCGCGAACCTGTTCCGGGAGGCCGAGGGTCAGGGGGTGCGGCTGGTGCACCTGCGCGATGCCCTGGCCGAGGGAGAGGCGTTGCAGGTGTGCCGCCCCTCGCCGAGCAGCTGGGGCCAGGGGGGCTACCACGACTACTGGCTCAACGACACCAACGCCTGGGTGGTGCCGGAATGGCAGCGAGCCTCCCAGGCCATGGTGCGCCGCGTGAGTCAGGGGGTGGGCAGCAGCCAGCAGCGCGACCTGCTTCACCAGGCGGGCCGCGAACTCCTGCTGGCCCAGAGCTCCGACTGGAGCTTCATCCTGCGGGCCGGCACCACCACCGAACTGGCCAAGGAGCGCATCGAACGCCACCTCGATCGCTTCTGGCGCCTGATCGACGCCATCGACAACGGCACCCAGCTGCCCGAGAGCTGGCTGGAGGGCGTGCGCCGGGAAGATGGCCTGTTCCCCAACATCAATGCGGCCGACTGGGCCCGGCTGGGGTGATCAGCCGGCGATGCGCACCCAGTGGTTGAACAGGGCTTCGGTTTGCCCGCGGGCCTGCTCCCGCTCCAGCCAGGCGTTGATGTAGCGGCGCAGGGCAGCGTCATCGCCGGCAATCGCCCACACCAGTTCACTGGCAAGGCGATCTTCAAAGGGAGCGATCAACGTGGTGCGTGGGTGTAGCACCGCCCAGCCGGAACCACCTTCCGCCGAGGTGAGCAGGCCATCAAAGCGGGCCAGGCCGGCAGGGGAGAAGAACTCCTGCTTGCTGTTGAGGGGCAGCAGCTGCAGGCTCAGCTGTCCGTTGGGGCCCACCAACTCATCACGGATCTGGTCACGCAGCTCACCGCCCAGCAACTGGGGATCGCTCACAGCGATCACCAAAGGCCGCTGGAGCGGTTGCTCCCGCAGGTTCTGCACCAACGCCACCTTGGCATCGGGCACCACCAAGCCCAAATGCACCCGCTGGTAGCCCTGGCTGAGCTGATGGCGAACAGCCCGTTGCGGACTGGTCTGGATGCCGCCCACCGCCAGATCCGTGCGCTCGGAATCGAGCCATTGCTCGAGGGTATCGAGGGCCGCCTCCCGCACCTCCAGGCGCACACCGAGGCTGCGGGCCAGGCCATCCACCAGATCGATGTCGTAACCCACCAGCTCACCGCGGCTGTTGCGATAGGCCCAGGGCAAGCCATCGGCACGCACCCCCACCCGCAACACGCCGCGCCGCAGAATGGCCGCCAAGGTGACGGGCTGCGACTGCAATTGCTGCAGGCTCAATGGTTGAGAACGGCCCGTCGCTGAGCGCAGCGCCAGCAATTTACGGTCGTTGCTATAGGTGCCCTCGAGGGAACGGGCCAGATGGGCACGGGCGCTGGTCCCAAGGCCCAAAAACAGCAGCACGGTGGCCAACAGCGATGCCCCAAGACGTAGGGGCTTCAGCTGCAAGGCGCCCACCGCACGGGCGTACACCAGGGCCGCCAACACCACCAGGCCCGCGAGGGCCAGCACCTTTTCAAAGCGGTAGAGCCACTCGCCGTTGATGTACACGAGCTGCAGCAGATCCAGCGGCAAACCATGGCTCAGCAGCTCCTGGCGTATCACCGCCTTCAATCCAGACACCGACGCCGGAATCGCCGTGACCAGCATCTCGGCTGTCGCGGCGGGCTTAAGCGGCTGATCCACATACCAGCCGGCAAAGGGAATGAACCAGAGCGCCGCCACCTGGCCGAGGGTGGGCAAGGCAAATCCCAACGACACCAGCGGCGCGATCTCATCGACTGCGTCGGGTTCTTGACGCTTTGGATCAAACGCCGCCGGCAGTTCCTGGCGCAGGTTCTGAACCAGCATCGGCAGGGCAATCAGCAGATTGGCGCTGCTGGCGGTGAGCACCAACGGCCCACGCACGGCGCGCCACAGGGCGAGGGGAGCCAGCGGCGTCAACGACAGAACAGCGGCCGTACTTAACAGAGTGAGCAACAGGAACGCCACCAGCGACAGCTGGAAGTAGCCCTGGATGCGCAGGAGCTGGGGCCAATCCAGCCGAGCAATATTGAGAGCCGTAAGCGCAAAGATGCCGAAGGGAATGATGCGGGCCACGAGCTTGTTAAGCCGGGCAAACAACTGACGCATCACCTCCAGGGGCTGCAGGAGGGCCTGCTTCTGATCAATGCCCTGCAGCAACACACCCAGCACAGCACTGAACAACACCACCGCAGGAAAGTTGTCTGCCGCGAGGCCGGTAAAGATGTTGTCGGGCAAATACACCTCCACCAGATCCACCGGCTCCGGCCGCTCAAACAGGCCGCTGTGGAAGAACTGGGATGTCACCAGCGGCGGCAACAACTGGGGGAGCAGCACCACCACCAAGCCGCCCACACCCCACAGCCCCAGCAGCACGAGCAAACCCGATCGCGCAAAGGTGCGCAGCATGCCCGGCCGGAGGGAGCCAAAGCCCACCACCAGCTCACAGATCAAAAAGGGCATCACCACGATCTGCGACGCCTGCAGAAACACCTTGGCCAGAGGCTTCAGCACCAACGCCTGCTGGGGAAACAACCAACCCAGCAACAACCCCAAGGGCAGCATCAGCAGACACTGATTACCAATGGAGCGGGGCCAGAACGACAAAGTGTGAAAACCCTGAAAAACACATTGCCCGCCTTTCGCAAAAGGAAATAGCGAGCCAGAGCAGCGCTCAATCAGCTAACTTTACGCGAACTTTCGTGACTGCCCTGACAGGGCCCATGAAGAAGCTCAGTCCCTGCGGCGCATCTGTCATCGCATCATGCCTGATTGCCTCGCCGCTGGCGGGACTTGCAGGTGAGCCCTCCAAAACAAGGCAGCAGTCGCCAATACCCAAGGTGGAAGCGAGCGGAGGGATTCGCTTTCAAAGCCAAGGGGCTGGCACGGCCAATACGGTGAGCGGCTATCTGTTTGCACCGCTCAGCCAATCCGCCAACGGGAGTCTGTACTTCCTTGATTTCTCAGCAAATCTGAATATCGGCGGTGTAGCCCCTCAAGCCAACACCGTTAACGCCGGCGTGAGTACCCGCCTTGGCTATCGCTGGCTGGATCCCCAACAAAGTTGGATGTTTGGCGTGAATGCAGGGGTGGACACTCGCCCGGCATATTCCCAGTACGCATTCCAGGCAGGTGTGGGGGCCGAGGCCTTAAGCCGGGCTCTGGAGTTTCGCCTCAACGGTTACATCCCCTTTGCCAACACCAACGACCTCTATTCCACAGGTTGGACTAACGCGGCACTGACAGGAGATCGCTTGATTCTGGATGGCTACAACCAATATGTGGTAGCCGTAGGAGGCGTGGATTTCGAAGCAGGTGTACCGCTTAAAACCTGGAAAAACGGCAGCCTCTGGGCATATGCCGCTTATTACTACCTCAACGGCGACTACCTAGCCGGCAGCTCTGGAGTCCGCGGCCGGGCTGAGGTACGGGTTGGCAGTCAACTGGCCGTGGGTGCCACCGTGTCTTACGACAACCTCTTCAACACCCAGGCCACGGGATACATCCGCTACGGCGCCAAGCCTCTCGCAGGCAATGCCAAAGATGCTGTGGCCCAAGCCGAGCGCAACTTCCTGGCACTCCGAGGCCTGCCAGTGGTTCGTGAAGCCGACGTGAAACTCGATACAGCGCAGGTCAATGCTCCCAACACCGTGGCAGTAAACCCAGCCACGGGGCAGGCCTACGTGGTGCGTTGTGCAGGTAGTACCACCAGTGCCTATCAGGTGAATTGCGGCTACTCCACCGCCTTGGATGCTCTCAATGCTGGTGCCAGCAACGCCGTTCTGATTGCCAATGGCACCCCGGTAAGCAACCTGGGCGGCCAAACGATTCGCCTCGCAGCCGGCACATCTCTCACCAACAGCACCAACGCTCCAACCCTCAATACCCAATTCGGTCCGGCATCATTGCGGACCATCTTTGGTACCAGCACGGGTGCAACACCGAGCTTTAACAACGGCATTCTGAGCATTGGCAGCAATACCACCATTGCTGGCCTGAACTTCACCAATACATCCATCACCAACTACAGCACCAGCAATGTGCTAATTGCCAACAACCAATTC
>CAIOXF010000175.1 GCA_903862155.1 uncultured cyanobacterium
CCGGCATCGCTGGCTTTGCCGGTGAAGCCAGATCAGGTTCGCATTCAGCAATTGCGTCCCATTGGTCTTGCCGAGAGCCTCAATCTTGCTGAGGTCAATAACCCCAACCTCAAGGCCGTTGCCAGCCAGGTGGAGCAGGCCCAGAGCAACCTGCGCGCTCAGATTGCGCTCTGGTACCCCACGCTCAATCTCAACGCCAACAGCCTTCCCTCCTACACGGGTGGTCAGCAGTTCAGCCTCAACGGCTTTTCCGGCAGCGGGGGCACCCAGCTCACGGATGGCCTCACCGCTACCAACCTCTGGCGGATGACGGCTGCTCTGGAGGCCAGCTGGGGTCTGATCAACCCCACGCGTACGCCCCAGATCGCGGCGGCGCGTGATGAGTTTGAAAAGGCCAAGAACCAGTATTTGATCGGTCTGCGGGATCTCCGTCTCCAGGTTGCTCAGTCTTATTTCAATCTTCAGCGGGCTGACGACGGCGTGCGTATTGGCCAGGAGTCAGTGCGGGCCTCGCTGGTGAGCCTTCGCGATGCAAAAGCGCGGTATCAGGCCGGCGTGGACACCAAACTCGCCGTGCTACAGGCCGAAACCCAGCTCGCCCGCGACCAACAGGTGCTTTCCGATTTCCTGGCACAACAGGATGTGGCGCGCCGCACCCTGGCGGCCTTTCTGGATTTGCCCCAGACGGTGACGCCCACCGCCAAGGATCCCTCCGGTGTCGTCGGAACCTGGCAGGCCACCCTTCAGGACAGCATCGTGGCGGCTTACACCTTCCGCGAAGAGCTGGATCAGGCGATCCTCGATATCTCGATCGCCAACAGCAACGCCAATACCCAGCTGGGCGCCGTTCAGCCGTTCCTGAACATTGTCAACAATCTCGGGGCTAGCCGCAACACCGGTTACTTCAACGCTGATGTCGGCACCGGTCAGTTCCAGACCCCTCCCGATAACTACGGCTGGAACGTCGATAACACCATCGGCTTGAACATGAGCTGGCGTCTGTTTGATGGCGGTGCAGCCCGTGCCCGCTATCGCCAGGGCAAGCAGCGGGCCCAGGAAAACACCTTCCGCTTTGCCCAGCGCCGTGATGCCATCCGCCAGGAGGTGGAAACCAGCTTCTTTGAGCTGGAAAAGAACAACCGCAACATCACCACCACGGCCCGCGAGGTGATTTCCGCCCGTGAGTCGTTGCGGTTGGCCCGTCTCCGTTTCCAGGCCGGCGTCACCACCCAGCGCGAGGTGGTGGATACCCAGCGCGACCTCACCCAGGCCGAGGTGCGCCACTCCAACGCCATCAACGAATACAACAGCCGGCTTGTGGAGCTCCAACGCCGCACTGGTCTGGATCAGATCGCCGTCTGTAAGGCCCCGTCGCTTCCCTCCGAGAAACCGGTGGGCGCCTCCAGCGTTCCGGTGGAGCCCTCTCCTCTTATCCCTGGGTGCCAGGCTGCCCGCTGAGGGCTTGAGGCTTGGTCGCCATGACCACGGCTAGCGGGTCCAGCGGCCTGGGGCTGCCGTCCACCCTTCGCCTTGGCCTGTTCCAGGGTTGCCTGGGGTGCCTGGCCGTCATCTTCGCCGGCCTGCTCAACCGGGTGATGATCAGCGAGCTGGCTTTTCCGGGCCTGTTGGTGGGCGGTGCACTGGCTTGTGAGCAATTTGTGGCGCCATCTCGGGTGCTGTTTGGCCAGATCTCCGACTCCCATCCGCTGGCTGGCCGCAGGCGCGTTCCCTACATCTGGCTGGGGACAGCTCTGTTCTGCGGGCTGGCGGTGCTTTCGATTCCCCTGATCTTCCACGTGGCCAACCTGCTTCAGGTTGGTGCCGGTTGGTCTCTGCTGGGTGGAGTTGCTGCGCTCTGCGGCCTGTTTGCCTGCTATGGCCTGGCGATTTCCCTGGCGACCACCCCCTATCTCGCCCTGGTGATCGATCGCACCACCGAGCAGGAGCGGCCCCGGGCGGTGGGATTGATCTGGTGCCTGCTCACGGTGGGCATCGTGGTTGGGGCCATCTCGATCAATGTGAGCCTTCGCGGCCTCGATGGCGTTACCGATCCCGTTGTGCTGCGCGAGGCGCTGCTCGGTTTCATGGGGCGGGTGGCGCTGGTGGTGATTGCCCTCACTCTGATTGCCACATTGGGGATGGAGCCGCCCAAGGTGAGCGCAACCCAGGCCTCCAGCACCGGCCGCGACGATGCGATCACCCTGCGGCAGGCTTGGGCTCTGATCACCTCCAGCCGTCAGGTGCTGGTGTTTTTCAGCTTTCTGGTGCTGTTCACCCTGGGTCTGTTTCTTCAAGACCCGATTCTTGAGAGCTACGGCGCCGATGTGTTTGGTATGCCCATTGCGGCAACGGCCTCGCTCAATGCGGTGTGGGGCATGGGCACCCTGGCAGGTCTGCTGTTCGCCGGACTCTGGGTGGTGCCCCGTCTCGGCAAGCTCGCCACAGCACGCCTCGGCTGCCAGTTGATCGTGGCCACCCTGGTGTTGCTCCTGCTGGCTGGGTTGACTGCCAAAGTTCCCGTTCTCCAGCTGGTGATGCTGCTGTTCGGCCTCGCTGCAGGCATCGGCACCAACAGCGCCCTGGTGTTGATGCTCGATCTCACCCTTCCCCAGGCGGCTGGCACCTTTGTGGGGGTCTGGGGTTTAGCGCAGGCACTCTCCAGAGCCCTGGGCAAGGTAGTGGGCGGTGGCTTGCTCGACCTGGGACGCCTGCTCCAGCAGCTGTTCTCACTGGGTGATTCACCCTTCCCTGCCTATGCCGTGGTGCTGGGAGTTGAAATTCTTGTGGCTGCTGCCGCCCTTGTGCTGCTGGCCCGCCTCAATCTGCGGCAGTTCAGGGAGGATACGGGGCGCAGCCTTATCAAGGTGCTCGCCCTGGAGCTCGGATGACCACGGCCCCCCCTGCACCGCTTCTTCGTCCTGGTCTGTCCGAACTGATCGACCGCGTGGCCGATCGCCAGCGGGTCGACTTCGGTCACATGGTGTCGGACGTGAAGGACGATGGAAGCCTGATCACGGCCTGTGACCGCTGGAGTGACGCCACCCTCGTTGAGGGGCTGGCCAGCCTCTATCCCGATGAGGGGGTCTTGAGTGAGGAGGGGCGCAAGCTCGTCCCTGCAACTCCGGCCTACTGGGTGGTCGATCCCCTGGATGGCACCACCAACTTCGCTGCGGGCATTCCTTATTGGGCCATTTCCCTGGCACGGTTTGAAGGTGGAGTGCCTGTGTTGGCCGTGCTTGACGTGCCGCCGCTGCGTCAGCGCATCGTGGCGGTGAGAGGAGGTGGGGCGTGGCGCAATGGAAAACCGCTCTCGGCGCCGTCGTTGCAGACGCACCCCGCGGGATGTGCGTCGTTGTGCAGCCGTTCAATCGGTGTACTGCAGAAGCTGCCGAACCAGCGCTTCCCCGGAAAGATCCGCCTGTTGGGGGTGGCCAGCCTCAATCTGGTGAGCGTGGCCATGGGGCAAACCGTGGCAGCTCTGGAAGCCACACCCAAGATCTGGGATCTGGCTGCGGCTTGGCTGGTGCTCACGGAACTGGGTTGCTCCGTGCAGTGGCTGTCCCGTGAACCGGGCGGAATCCCAGCCGGTAGCGACCTGGGTGAGGCCGACTTCCCTGTGCTGGCAGCCGATTCCGAGGCCACCCTGGCGAAGTTCATGCCCTGGGCCCAGGCGCTGTTGGCCTGAGGGCTTGCACCCTTGGGAACCGATGGGTTATGGTTTTGGACTGCGCAGGCGGGGAGACCCAAGAGCGCAGGGCTTACAACGAAGAAGGCGAGAGCCGACGGTGTTGTAGGTTTTCTGA
>CAIOXF010000176.1 GCA_903862155.1 uncultured cyanobacterium
ACCGCCCTGGGGGAGACCGGATCAAGATCCACCGCCAGATCCACACCGCTCACCCCAGCCAGGGGCGTGAGATCCAGGCTGATGGCGAGGGTTTGCCGCACACCCACCAGCAGGTTGCGCTCCTTCAGACTCACTTGCGGCGGAGCCACGGAGAGACCACCCAGGCGGGCTGCCTGCTCAAGGTCGGCGGCGAGGTGGGCCAGGGCCTGATCCGCCGGCAACACTGCAGAGCGCCAATGCTGCTGGGCTGAGGCCGACGCTCCGCGTCCGCCCTGACGGCGGAAGCCCTGGCCGGCGAGGTAGTCGCCGAACTGCTGCTGCCAGGGGGTGGGACGGGCCCCATCCGCGCTGAGGGCGTAGCCGAGTTGCAACCGGCCCGGGGCAGCGAAGTGGATCTCACTGCGCACCTGGACGCAGCCACCCAGCAGGACCGCCACCAGCATCAGGGCGACCACCACCAGGGCAAAGCCCACGTTGGCCTTGGTGGGGCCCACCGGAGGCGGGGGCGGCAGTGGGGTCTTGTTGAAGCGGCGGCGGCTCACCATCTGGCGCATGCGGCCCTCCACCACCTCGGCATCGGTGAGTTCAGGGAGAGTGATCGACCATTCGCGCGGGCGCTCCAGGGCCGGGGCCTCCAAAACGGCCAGCAACTCCCGGGCCTGGGCCCGCAGCTGGGCGTTGCTGGAGCGCATGAGCTGGTGGCAGCAGGCGATGGCCCGGGCGCTGTTGCCCTGGCCCATCCAGGCGGTGGCCATCAGCATCTGGATCTCGCCCCCGCCGGCCGTAGCCGGAGGCAAGGTGGCCACCAGGGGTTCAAGGGTGCGCAGCACCTGGCCGTAATCGCCGCGATCAAGCAGCCGCCGGCAGTCTGCGAGCAGGGGCTCCAGCTCCATTACCGCAAGCTGCGGTCGCTCCCCACCACCATGGTGCCGATGCCCGCGTCGGTGAACACTTCCAGCAGCAGGGCATGGGGGGTGCGCCCATCAATGATGTGGGCAGCCGCCACCCCCTGGGCCAGGGCACGGATGCAGCACTCGGTTTTGGGCGTCATGCCGCCGGCCACCACGCCACTGGCGATCAGCTCGCGGGCACCGGAGAGGGTCACCTGATGAATCAGCGACGACGGATCCTCCCGGTCGCGCAGGATGCCGGGCGTGTCGGTGAGCAGGATCAGCTTCTCGGCCTGCAGGGCCGCGGCGATCTCGCCGGCCACCGTGTCGGCATTGATGTTGTGGGCCTGGCCGTTGCTGTCGGCCGCCACGCTGGAGATCACCGGTACGTAGCCGGACCCCAGCAAGGGCTGGAGCACCGAGGGATCCACCGCGGCCACATCGCCCACCAGGCCGTGAGCACCGCCGCCATAGGTGCGGGCCTGCACCAGCGCACCATCGCTGCCGCACAGTCCCACGGCCTTCACACCCACCCGGTTGAGGCCATTCACGATCTGCTTATTCACCCGCCCCACCAGCACCATCTCCACCACGTCCATGGTGTCGGGGCAGGTCACGCGCAGCCCATCCTTGAACTGGGGTTCGATGGCGAGCCGATTCAGCCACTGATTGATTTCCGGGCCGCCGCCGTGCACTACCACCGGCTGCACCCCCACCGAGGTGAGCAGGGCCAGGTCGCGATACACCGCATCCCGCAGGTCTTCGCGCACCATGGCCGCGCCGCCGTACTTCACCACCACGCGCCGGCCGGCAAAGCGCTGGATGTAGGGCAGGGCCTCGCTGAGAACGGAAACCCGCAGGGTGTCGTCGTGACTAATCAAGGGAGCGGTGCTCAAGCGGCGGCAGGGGAGGTTTGGGGCAGAAGTCGCAGATCGAGCTTGGCTTTGCCCACCGGCTCGATCTCGACCCGCAGGTTGGGCCCGAAGAAGCGACCCAGGCGGTCCTGCTGGCTCTGCCAACGGTCGAGCGCAACGGCGCCCAGGGCAATGCGCAAGCGCAGGCCATAGCCGCCGTTGCAGTCGAGCTCCTCGACGGCCTCGATCTGGGGCGGGGTGTCCTCATCCCAGAGCTTGAGCACCTCCAGCGAGCTCTCCAGATGGGCCTTCTGGCCGTAGCGCCAGCGCGTTACATCAGCGAGGAGCTTGCGCAGGGGCTCATTGGCCGGCTGCTCGCGCAGGGTCTTGAACTGGCCGGCAGGCACCACCCGCGTGGCGGGAGGCAGCTCCGACGACTTGAGCGCCAGCCCCCCCAGCAGGATCGGGATCCCATAGAAGATGGTGGGCAGGCTCAGGTTCGGGTTGCCGGTGGCGTAACCAATCCAGCCCACCACGGACAGGGCTGCCCCGGCGACGGTCACCAGACTCCCCGGGGAAAAGAGTGCTTGCATGGGCCCATCTTCCTGCATGTGATGGTCGAGCCGAGCCGGGAGCTATTGAGCAAGGAGCAACTCATCGCCGATCTTCAGGCCGACCGGCTCTGGCTGCTGCGCCAGATCGATTCAGGCCGCTGGAGCGAGTGGCGTCTCGACCTGGCCGCCCTGGAGCGGGAACTGGGCCAGCTGCTTGATCAGGTGGAGCAGAGCAGCCAGCCCTCCTGAGGGATCAGAACGGAATCTCGTCGTCACCCTCGGGCAGATCGGGCACCAAGGGAGACGCGTTCCAGGCGGGCTCGGCAGCCGGGGCCGCAGGAGCTGGGCGAGACGCGGTGGCGGCAGCAGCAGGCACCGCGGTGGCCATCGCTGCGGCCATCGGAGCAGCAGCGGCAGCGCCGAGAGGATGGAGACGCGACAGGGTGAACTCGGCGCGCTTCTCCTTCACCCCGTCCTGGCGGGTCACGGTGTTCATGCGCATCCGGCCCTCAATCATCAGGCGCTGACCCACCTGCACGCGGTTCTGGAGGTCTTGGGCGAGATTGCCCCAGCCCACCACCTTCAGCTGGCCCGGCGGATCATCGGGCCGCAGCCCGTCGAGCTGCACCGTCATCTCTGCCACCGGGGTCTGGTTGTCCTGGGTGTAGCGGACCTGCGGGGCTTCCAGCACATCCACTTCCAGCAGACAGTGATTCACGCCCCGGTGCTCCCAATGAGGCGCCCATCCTGATGCACAAGCGCGCGAACCACCAGGGCCCGCGCCTCTGGCTGATCGCCGGTACCGGCGAAGGCCTGGCGCTGGCCCAGGCCCTGCGGCGCAGGGGATGGCGGCTGGTGGTGAGCGTGGTGAGCCCGGAGGCGGCCCTGGCCTATCCCGGCGATCCCGAGCTCAGCCTGCAAGTGGGGCCGATCGGTGGCGCAGCCGGAATCCGACACCGGCTGGATCAGGCCCAGGGGGAGGGCGATCCCTACGCGGCGGTGGTGGATGCCAGCCATCCCTTCGCCCGCCAGATCACCGCAGCCCTAGTGGAGGTGTGGGAGGGGCCGGGCCTGCTGCGGTTACCGCCACTGCTGCGGCTGCACCGCCCTGAGGCGAGCGAGGTGGTGGTGCACCGGTTGCGGTTGCTGCCGGATCTCGAAGCCCTGGCTGACCTTCCCCTGACGGGGTGCCGCTTGCTGCTGGCGATCGGAGCGCGCCAGCTGGGACTGGCCGTGCAGCTCAGCCCCGGAGCGCTGCATCACGCCAGGCTGCTGCCGAGCCCCGCCGCGTTGCAACAGGGCCGTGCCGCTGGCCTGGCGCCCGAGCGGCTGGCCTGCCTGAGGCCAGGGGATTCCCAGGAGCTGGCGGTGCTGCGGGCCCTGCTGCGGCGATGGCGGATCGAGACGATCCTGTGCCGCCAGTCGGGCGGGATCACCGAGCGGCTCTGGCGCCAGCTGGCGGCCGAGCTCAACCTGGAGCTGCTGCTGCTGGCCCGTCCCCCCGAAGCCGGGGCGCTGCGTCAACTGGGGCTGGCTGCGCTGATTGAAGCGCTAGAAGCGCTCCAGCCGGCCCACACCTTCGATGCCAGCCACTAAGAGCGCGGTGGTTCTTGCCCTCACCACCGAAACCGATGAGGAGAGAGCCGAGGCCCTGGCGCGGACGCTGCTGGATCAACGGCTGGTGGCCTGCGTGAGCCTGCGGCCAGTGCGCGCGCTTTACCGCTGGCAGGGCCAGCTGGAAGAGAGCCTCGAAGTGGAGCTGCTGCTCAAAACCAGCCCCGAACGCCTGGCTGCCCTAGAAGCGGCCGTGCGGGAGCTGCACAGCTACGACACGCCGGAATGGCTGTGCTGGCAAGCCGAAGCCAGTGGCCCTTATGCCGCCTGGGCGTGGGAGGCCACCAGCTCCTTGAGCGAACCCTGAGGCCGGGGGCCCATCTGTGTGACCACGGCGCCAGCACAGAGAGAACCAAGACGGCCGCAGGCTTCCAGCGACTCGCCCTGGGTGTAACCATGCAGGAAACCAGCGGCAAAGAGATCACCCGCACCGGTGGTATCCACCAGGGGGCCGAGCTTGAACGGCTCCACCTGGATCGTTTGATCGCCGCTAAGGATCACCGAGCCCTGCTCGCTGCGGGTGAGAGCGGCAATGCGACAGCGGCCGCGCACCGCATCAGCGGCCTCCTCAAAACTGTTGGCCTTGTAGAGGGAGGTGATCTCCATCTCGTTGGCGAACAGGATGTCGACATGGCCATCCACCAGCTCCAGGAAGCTGTCGCGGTGGCGCTCCACGCAGAACGCATCGGAGAGGCTCAGGGCCACTTCACCGCCGTTGGCCCGCGCAACTTCGGCTGCAGCGATGAAGGCCTGCTTGGCTTCGTCGCTGTCCCAGAGGTAGCCCTCCAGGTAGAGCACCTTGGCCTCGGCCACCATGGCCAGATCCAGATCGCCGGGGTGCAGACCCACCGAGGCACCGAGGTAGGTGCACATCGTGCGCTGGGCATCCGGCGTCACCAGGATCAGGCATTGGGCGGTGCTGGGACCGCTGGTGGCGGCGGGGGTGTCGAAACGCGCGCCCACCGAACGGATGTCGTGGGCAAAGATCCCGCCGAGCTGGTCGTCGCGCACGCGGCCGATGAAGCCGGCGCGGCCGCCCAGCTGGGCGATGCCAGCCAGGGTGTTGGCAGCGGAACCGCCTGAAGTTTCCAAGCCCGGACCCACCGAGCCGTAGAGACTCTCAGCCTGCTGCTCATCCACCAGGGCCATGGTTCCCTTGGTGAGTCCATGGTCGTCGAGGAAACGCTCATCGGCCTTCACGAGCACGTCAACGATGGCGTTGCCGATGCCGACAACGTCGAGGCTCTTGGCGGTCATTGGGAGTGAGTGAATAAGGGTTGGCCGGGGCTCAGACGCTCAGCAAGGCGCGCTTGGGGCCGTGAATCGGGTCTTCCACCACGATCGTCTGATCGCGGTCGGCGCCGAGCGACACGATGGCGATGGGCACTTCCATCAACTCAGCCAGGAAGCGCAGGTAGCTCATCGCCGTGGCGGGGAGATCCTCAAGTGTGCGGCAGTCGGCCGTGGAGGTCTGCCATCCGGGCAGGGTTTCAAAGATCGGCTGGCAGCGGGCAAAGTCCTCAGCGCAGCTGGGGAAGTGCTCAATGCGCTCGCCGTCCAGCTCGTAGGCCACGCACACCTGGATCTCATCGAGCTCATCGAGCACGTCGAGCTTGGTGATGGCCAGGCAATCGAGACCGTTCACCTCGACGGCGTAGCGGCCGATCACACCGTCGAACCAGCCGCAGCGGCGGCGGCGACCAGTGGTGGTGCCGAATTCACCGCCGCGGTCACAGAGGTGGTCGTTGAGGCTGCCCTCCAGCTCGGTGGGGAAGGGGCCTTCACCCACGCGGGTGGTGTAGGCCTTGGCCACGCCGATCACCCTGTCGATCAGGGTGGGGCCCACGCCGGCACCGATGCAGGCGCCACCGCTCACCGGATTGGAGGAGGTGACGTAGGGATAAGTGCCGTGGTCGAGGTCGAGCAGGGTGCCCTGGGCGCCCTCGAACAGGATGTTCTTGCGGGCCCGGGCCGCTTGGTGAATGACCCGCGTGCAATCCACCACATGGGGAGCCAGGCGCTTGCCGTAGGCCACGTAGTCGGCCACCACCTCTTCGAAATCGAGGGGCTCGAGGCCGTACACCTTCTGAAGGATGTCGTTCTTCTCGGACAGCGGGCCGGCCAGGCGATCGCGCAGGCGGGCTTCATCGAGGATGTCGATGATGCGGATGCCGTTGCGCTCCGACTTATCGGCGTAGGTAGGGCCAATGCCGCGGCCCGTGGTGCCGATGCGGCGATCGCCCCGGCGCTGTTCCATCGCCTGATCTAGCAGGCGGTGGTAAGGCATGGTCACGTGGGCGGTGGAGGCCAGACGCAGCCCCTCCACGCCGATGCCGTTGGCGGCGAGCATGTCGAGCTCGCCGATCATCACCTTGGGATCAACAACCGTGCCGGCACCAATCAGACAGATGGTGTCGGGATAAAGAATTCCGGAGGGGATCAGGTGCAGCTTGAGCACCTTGTCGTCAACGACGATCGTGTGACCGGCGTTCACGCCTCCCTGGTAGCGCACCACCACATCGGCGGAGCGGCTCAGCAGATCGGTGATCTTGCCCTTCCCCTCGTCGCCCCACTGTGCACCGATGACGACAACGTTGGCCAAGGACACAGCGGCCCGCAGCCGCTTCTGAGCACAATGTGAGAGCCTCTCAGACGGGGCGTCCGTTCGTCAAAGAACGCACACCAGTCGATCAACTGACGCGGCAACCGCCCACAAAAAAGCCGGGCGTTGGCCCGGCTTGATTTGGGTTTCTGCTGAACCAGCGCCAGTTCAGGCGCCGCGGGTGGCGGCGTTCTCGGCTTTCTTCAGCTCCTTGGACACTCGGTCTTTGAGGGCATCCGGCACCGGTCGGTTGGGGTAGTTGGCGTAATGACCCGCGATGGAGTTCAGGGCGGTCTGCATGGTGGTGAACGAGCTCAGGCCGTTCACGGCCTTCTGGGGCCGGTAGCGCGCCATGTAGTCGTTGATCAGGCCGCGGGCGCGGGTTTCGGCCTCACTGCGGCCGGGATCATCGGCGCCGATGGCCACCGTGCTGATCAGGGCATCGGCCACGGCCACCGTGTCGTCCACGTAATTCCCGGTGAGGCCGTAGCTGTCGGTGCCGCAGGCGGTGAGCAGCAGGCTCAGACACAGACACAGGGCCAAAGCCACCCGGGTGAGCCCCCGCTGGAATGACGAGAACAGGGCGGCCATGGCGGGGAGTCGAAGTGGGCGAATCCTAGGGAGAGCGACTGGACGCGCCTCAGAGCAGGCCCCGGCGGGCAGCCTCGATGGTGGGCTGGAGGGTCGCCAGGAGCTCACTGGCAGCCAGATCACGCTTCTGGCCGCCGGCACGCTCCACCAGTTCCACCTGGCCATCGGCGGCGCCGCGGCCCACCACCACCCGCCAGGGAATCCCCAGGAGATCGGCGTCCTTGAACTTCACGCCGGCACGCTCGCCGCGGTCGTCGAGGAGGGCCTCGATCCCGGCGCACTGAATCTCGCCATAGAGCCGCTCGGCCAGCTCGGCCTGCTGGGCATCGGCCACGTTGGCGGGCACCACGATCACCTCGAAGGGCGCGATCGACACCGGCCAGCAGATGCCGTTGGCGTCGTGGTGCTGCTCCACGGCGGCCTGGGCCAGCCGCGACACGCCGATGCCGTAGCAGCCCATCCACAGGGGCTCATCCACACCCGCCTCGTTGGTGAAGGTGGCCTCCAGGGCCGCCGAATACTTGCGGCCTAGCTGGAAAATGTGGCCCACCTCGATGCCGCGGGCGGCCTCCAGGGTCTGGCTCGGGTCGTGCTGGCAGCGGTCACCGGGCTGGGCGGCGCGCAGATCCAGGGTTTGCGGGCAGGAACAGAGCGCCTCGCCCCAGCCGGCACCCACCAGGTGGGTGTCGAGGCTGTTGGCGCCGCACACGAAGGCCGGCAGTTCGGCGGCGGTGGCATCGGCCAGCCGCAGGAAGCGCTGCTTCCAGCTGCGGGCGCCGTCCAGCACACCATCGGCCAGATGGGGGCCCAGGAAACCGAAGGGTATTGGCTCGAGGCCATCCTTCGCCGCGGCCTCGGCAGTGAGCGGACTGATGTCGAGCAGGGTGCCGTGCTCTTCGGAACAAAGGGCCGTCACGGCATTGGCCAGCTTCACGTCGTTGAGCTGCTGATCTCCGCGCAGGGCAATCAGCAGGGGCTGCTGGGCGCCGTCTTCGAAGCGGGCCAGCAGCAGCAGCACCTTCACGGTTTGGGTGGGATCGAACCCATGGGCACCGCAGAGTTCCCCAATCGAGGATTGGCCCGGGGTGGCGAGGGCCTCACCGGCCCCAACGGCCCGGGGGCCTCCGGGCAGGGGCATCGCCTCGGGAGCCAGCGAAACAGCCCGCTCCTGGTTGGCGGCATAGCTGCCATCGGCGCTGGTGAGGATCAGGTCTTCACCGGCTTCGGCCGTCACCATGAACTCCTGGCTAGCGGAGCCGCCGATGGCGCCGCTATCCGCCTCCACCGCCACCGCCCGCAGACCGCAGCGGGCAAAAATCCGCCGGTAGGCCTGATCCATCGCCGCGTAGGTGCCCTTGAGGCACTCCTCGCTGGCATGGAAGGAATAGGCGTCTTTCATGATGAATTCGCGCCCGCGCATCAGGCCAAAGCGAGGACGGATCTCATCACGGAATTTGGTCTGGATCTGATAAAGGTTCACCGGCAATTGCCGGTAGCTGCGCAACAGATCCCCGGCCAGGGCCGTGATCACCTCTTCATGGGTGGGACCAAGACCCAGTTCGCGGCCCTGACGATCCTCCAGGTGGAACATGATCCCCTCGCCCGCGGTGTAGCCGGCCCAGCGACCGCTGCGCTGCCACAGCTCCGCCGGCTGCAGCTGGGGCAGCAGGGTTTCCAGGGCGCCGGTGGCATTGAGCTCCTCGCGCACCACGGCCGACACTTTCTGCAGCACGCGCCACAACAGGGGCAGATAGGCATAGATGCCACTGCTGACACGACGGATGTAGCCGGCCCGCAGCAGCAGCTTGTGGGACGGAATCTCGGCCTCGGCCGGGTCGTCGCGCAGCGTGACCAGCATCAGGCGGGACACGCGCATGGCCGGGGAGATCGAAGGAGCGCGGAAGCTATCACCGCAACT
Organism: uncultured cyanobacterium; assembly: GCA_903862155.1. Taxonomy (GTDB): domain Bacteria; phylum Cyanobacteriota; class Cyanobacteriia; order PCC-6307; family Cyanobiaceae; genus UBA5018. The sequence continues at coordinate 9,024 of CAIOXF010000176.1, forward strand.
CCGTCGCGCCGAAAACCTCTGCTAGGGTCCGCTCCCAACTGTCCAAGCGGCGTCTCATGCTTCCCCATCCCGTACTCGATCGTTCGACGGGAGCAGGAGCACTGGGCCAAGCCACCGATGCATTCGTGGCCGATGCCCTGGCCGGAGCCGAGGGTGGCAGCGCAGGAGAGGGCGGTGGTGATGCCCTGATCGGCATCGACGACGTTCAAAAGGCCCTGAACCGCTCGCGCGCCTCGGTGTACCGCTACACCAACACCGATCCGCGCAACCTCAACCCCCCCTTTAATCCGCGCAAGCTCAACCCCGAGTACCGCAGCGACCAGAAGGACCCGCTGCTGTTCCATCCGAACGAGGTAGCCCGCTTCGCCCGCGACGTGCTGCGGATCAAGGAAGTCACGGTGGAGGTGCTCAACTCCCCCTCCACAGCCACCCAGCAGCTGCTGGGCGCCATCCTCGAGGAGCTGCGTCACATCCGGGTGCGCCTCGATGGCCTGGAGAGCCGGCCGGCCGACCTGGTGGCCCGGCGCGAACAGCTGGACCAGTCACGCCCGGCAGCCTGAGGGGATTGTCCCAGCGCCCCCTGCGCCCATGGATCTGAGCACCCTGCCGGCCAGCCCGGCCCCCGGGCTGGTGAACCTGGTGGTGGAGATCCCAGCGGGGAGCCGCAACAAATATGAGTACTGCCCCGAAGCCGGCGTGATGGTGCTCGATCGGGTGCTCCACTCCTCCGTGCGCTACCCGTTCGATTACGGCTTCGTGCCCAACACCCTGGCGGAAGACGGAGCCCCGCTCGACGCGATGGTGATCATGGAGGAACCCACCTTCGCGGGATGCTTGATCCGGGCCCGGCCCATCGGCATCCTCGACATGGTGGACAGCGGCGCCCACGACGGGAAGTTGCTGTGCGTACCGGAGGCGGGGCTACGCCAGGGCGCTATTCGCTCAATCCGCCAGATCGCTCCGAATCAGCTGGAAGACGTGGCGGAGTTCTTCCGCACCTACAAGAACATGGAGGGCAGGCCCACCAAGATCCTGGGCTGGCTCGACGCCGATGCGGTGCCGGCGTTGCTCGAGCGTTGCATCAGGTGCGCCGCTGGAGCAGAAAGCCCTCGTAGCCCAGGGCCTGAAACACCCGGGCCGGATCGCTGAAGCCAGCCGCCTCCACCAGGGCTGCCAGGCGGGCTTCGCCAATGGGATGGAGCCCCTGGCTCAGGGGCATCAGGTCTTCGGCGCTGGCCTCCAGGCCACTCGCCCTTTGGAAACCCACCAACGCCGCTTCCACCTGGGACTGGAGCGGTGAGCGCTCCGGCGCCATCCGATCCACCAGCACCAGCTGACCGCCGGGCTGGAGGCTGCGGGCTAGGGCGGTGAGGAAGGCGAGCTTGCTGCCGTCATCGGGAAGCGACTGGAGCACCAGCACCGAGAGGGCACCGGCGTAGCGGCCTTCCTCTCCTAACTCCTCCACCGTGGTTTGGCGCCACTGGATGCCGGCATCCCCAAGCCGCCCCTGGGCCGCCTGGAGCATCTCGGCGGAGGGGTCGATGGCGGTGAGCTGCCAGTCGGGCCGCTGGGCCCGGGCTTCTACCAGCTCGGCACCGGTGCCGCAACCTGCCACCAGCACTGGCGCCCCATCCGCCGAGGCAAAGGGTGAGGCAGCCAGCAGGGCCACCGCCAGCCGGGCCAGGCTGGCGTAGCCGGGAATCAGCTGCTGAACGATCAGGTCGTAGCCCTGGGGTGCCGCCACAGCGGGGATGCAGGTGGGGCCAGCGTAGGCAGGGCTGAACTGGGAACCGGCTTGCCAACACTCCATTGCAGGCTGGAGCCAGGCCGCCGGGCCCGCGCCGGTGTGACTTAAGTTGGCCCCGCTTGTTCACCCCCTTGTTAGGCCGTGCCCACCATCCGTTTTGAACAGGAAGGACAGCAGGTCGGCTGCATCGAGGGCGCCAATCTCCGCAAGGCCGCTCTGGATGCCGGCGTGAACCCCTACAAGGGTCTGAACAACGTGAACAACTGCGGTGGCCTCGGCCAGTGCGGCACCTGTGTGGTGGAAGTGGTGGAAGGGATGCAGAACCTCTCCCCCCGCTCCGACGTTGAAGAGGTGTATCTGGCTGATCGTCCGGCCAACTACCGCCTCAGCTGCCGCACCAGCGTGAACGGCGATGTGACCATCCGCACCCGCCCCTCCAACGCCGTGGGCAAAGGCAGCAACAGCCTGGTGGGTGCCCTCAAGGCCCTGGTGGGCCGGAAATGATCTGAACTCCCAAGCCAAGGGATCCGGGCCCCGCAAGGGGCTTTTTTCATGCACGATTCGCACCGATGAAGCTCTACAGCTACGCCTCCTGCAGCACCTGCCGCAAAGCAATTGCCTGGCTCAAGGAGCGGGGCATCACCCCAACCCCGATCGACATCACCAACACGCCCCCCAGCGTGGAGGAACTGCAGCAAGGCCAGGCCCAGCTGGGCCGCAAGCGCCTGTTCAACACCAGCGGCCAGAGCTATCGGGCCCTGGGCTCGGCGGCCGTGCAGGCCATGGACGATGACCAAGCGATCGCCGCCCTGGCGGCTGACGGGAAGCTGGTGAAGCGCCCCTTCTTGATCACCGATGCGGGTCAGGTGATGACGGGCTTCAAGCCGGAGGAGTGGGAGGCGCTGCTGGGCTGAGGTCTGCGCTGAGGTCGGCCGGTGCTCCGGACCCAGTGGTGAGCTGGTCGAGCTCCTGGATGAGGGCTTCGATCCCGGCGCGGCTGATCTGGCTGATGTAGGTGGTTTTCAGCTCCTCCAGCAGGGAGCAGAGCAGCTCCTGGGAGCGCTGTAGGGCCGGACCGCTCTCGAGCGCCGCGGCCAGTTCCTCCCAGAACCGATCAATGCAGCGCTGCAACAGCTCGAGCTGGCGGTCGTCGCGGCGGGCCAGGCGCTCGCCGGTGGTGCGCGACACCTCCAGCAGGCTCTCCACCATGCCGCCAGCCAACTGCCGGCTGAGGCCGTTCTCCACCTGCAGCAGGGGCTGGAGCTGGCGCAGCGGCGGCGGCACCATCGTGCGATCCAGGCTCTGGCGCAGGGCATAGCCCAGCAGGTTCTGCAGATCCGGAGCCAGCCTCGGCGCCACCTGGGCCAGCAGGAGCGGTGCCCAGATGCGCACCAGTTCGGCCAGTTCGCGTTCGTCGTTGGTAGCGGTCACGCTCTGGTGGCTGCGCAGGCCCCGCAGTTGCTGGGGCCAGCGGCTGGAGCGGATCAGCGACTGCCCCCCATCCAGAAGCTGCAGGGCCAGCACTTCGAACAGCTCCAGGGCCAGCAACGCCACCACGGCGCGGCTCACCACGGCCCGCAGCGGCTCGATATTGATCAGTCGGGCATCCTGCAGCCGCTCGAGCACCGGCAGGATCCGCAGCCAGCGCCAGAAAGGCAGCAGCAACGGCAGATCGATCCACCGGCGCAGCAGGGCGTCGCGCCAGCGCAGGCCTGGCAGACGGCGCTTCAGCCGGATCACCCGCAGCAGGATGTCGAGGGCGAAGACGCTCTGGAACAGCAGCAGATCGAGCCGCCAAAAGTGGTCGGTGGGGCGGCCGTTCTCATCGAT
>CAIOXF010000177.1 GCA_903862155.1 uncultured cyanobacterium
GCACCGCACGGCCCCACGGGCCGAGCGCCTGCGCCAGCTGGCCCAGGTGCCGGGCGTCTACGTGCCCGGCCTCTATGCCCCCCGCTATGGCTCCGATGGCCGGCTGTTGGGCGTCGAGCCGACAGAACCGGCCATCCCAGCAACGGTGGCCAAACAGACCTGGCGCGGCAACACCCTCAGCCACTCCACGGTGATCACCCCGGAGGCGGCCTGGCCGTCGATCCACATGGTGGAGGTGGTGCGCAGCTGCCCGGAGCTGTGCCGCTTCTGCCTGGCCAGCTACCTCACCCTGCCCTTCCGCACACCGAGCCTGGATGACGGCCTGATCCCGGCGGTGGAGAAGGGCCTGGCGGCCACCCAGCGCCTTGGGCTGCTCGGCGCCTCGGTGACCCAGCACCCGCAGTTCGCCGATCTGCTGGCCTGGCTGGATCAGGATCGCTTCGAGGGCACCCGCGTAAGCGTGAGCTCCGTGCGGGCCGCCACGGTGACGCCCGAGCTGGGGCGGATCCTGGCCAAGCGCGGCAGCAAATCGCTCACGATCGCGATGGAGAGCGGCAGCGAGCGCATGCGCGAGGTGGTGAACAAGAAGCTCGCCACGGAAGAAATCTTCGCCGCAGCCCGCTACGCCAAGGAAGGCGGTCTCACGGGCCTGAAGCTCTACGGGATGGTGGGCCTGCCCACGGAGGAGGAGGCGGATGTGGAGGCCACTGCCCAGCTGCTGCTGGATCTGAAGAAAGCCACACCTGGCCTGCGGCTCTCGCTGGGGGTGAGCACCTTCGTGCCCAAGGCCCACACGCCATTCCAGTGGCAGGGGGTGCGGCCGGAGGCGGAGAAGCGGCTGAAAGTGCTGGCCAAACGCCTCAAGCCCAAAGGCATCGAGCTGCGCCCGGAGAGCTACGGCTGGAGCGTGATCCAGGCCCTGCTCTCCCGCAGCGACCGGCGCCTGGCCCCGGTGATCGCCGCCGCCCGCGGCAGCCACGACAGCCTGGGGGGCTGGAAAAAGGCCTATCGCGCCGTGCTCTCCGGCGAGGGATCCGATGGCCGAGTGTCCCGCACCGCGGACGCTCAGCTCCCTCCGCCCTGGGAGGAGGTGATCCACACCACCTGGCACCCGCAGCGCGTGCTGCCCTGGCAGCACCTGGAAGGGCCGCTGTCTATCAGCACTCTGCAACGCCATGCCGCCGAAGCGCTGCAGTCAGGCATATGTTGAATGCAAACGCGTGGAGGGACCATGAACGTGCGAGCACTGCTCTGGCCCTGGGCACAAGACTCACAGAGCTCCCGCAGTGAGGGAGATCTTGCTGAAACCATCCATTCCAAGCAAACGGATGGCACAGCGCCATCCTCGCAACCATCAATATTTATTGTCTTTTTCGATTCCGTTCCTGGCCAGGGAACAACCGAGGCGAGGGCACAATCTCTTCTCGATAGCCTGGGTTCTGACAGCCAGCCAAGCCTGATCTTTGATCAGCTTGACGGCTTTGCCGCCACTCTCACCAACCGCCAAGCGCAACGCCTTCGCGCCCTGGATGGCGTGAAGAGCGTGGAGGCCGATTTCACCTTTTTTCTGGAGCCACCCATTCCCGGCTCCATTGATGAGGCATGGAACCCGTGGAGGGAGGAATTCTTCCCTAACGCGCTGAACGCATACAGCAATACGAGCGCAAGCAGCGGCGAAACGCTGCCCTGGGGTGTTCAAGCAGTCTGGCAAGGAATAGACATCTCGCAGCGTGGCAATTTTGCCAGCGACACCTATGCCTTTATCATCGACTCGGGCATCCTGAATACAACAGGCGATCTGAACATCGCTAGCGACATCGCCAGCAACTGGCATCGCAGCTGGGTGAGTGGAGAAACGCCATTCACCGATGGCAACGGCCATGGAACCCACGTGGCTGGCACCATCGCCGCCCTGGCAAATGCCGTTGGCGTCGTGGGGGTTGCACCAGGCGCCCAAGTGGTTTCACTCAAAGTCTTCGATAGCAGCGGAGCC
>CAIOXF010000178.1 GCA_903862155.1 uncultured cyanobacterium
ACTCCGTTTTAGCGCGCGATCTTGGGCGTGCAGTTTTACCTCAGGCTTAGCCCTCAGCCCAGTGGGGGCGGATAAAGTCGGCCATTCGAGCCGCCCACCCAAGGTGTTCCCCATGGTTTCCGCGCCCGCCTCCGGCCTTCCCGCCGCCCTGGCCCAGCAGCTCCGCAGGCTGGTGGGGCTGTGCCTGGCGGTGGTGCTGTGCGTGGGCCTGGCCGCCTGCGGTGACGGCAAGGCCAAGGCACCCACCTACAGCGCCGACGACATCGCCTACATCGAACGCCAGGCCGAAGGCTTCCTGGCCGCCCGCGACCGTCTGCCGGAGCTCGCCACCTTGGTGAACGAGCGCGATTGGACCTTCACCCGCAACCTGATCCACGGCCCCATGCAGGAAGTGGGCCGTGAAATGCTTTACATCAACCAGCGCCTGCTGCCTGCTGAGCGTCCCCAGGCAGTGGAGCTCTCCAACCAGCTCAAAGCTGCCCTGGCCCAGCTAGACGAAGCCGCCCGTCTGCAAGACGCCAACCAGCTCCAGAAGGGCTACATCGCCGTGGCCAGCGGCTTTGGCAAATACGCCCAGATCCTTCCCGCCCAGGTGCAGGAAGACCTGAAGCAGGCCTGATCCACCTTCAGAGCCCTTCAATGCCGGCATCCCAATCCAGCTCCGTGCTGGTGGTGGGTGCCGGCATTGTTGGTGTGGCGGCCGCCTGGCAACTGGCAGAGCAGGGCCACGCCGTGACCCTGGTGGACCCTGCCCTGGGTGGGGATCCCACCGAGCCGAGCGGCAGCCAGGCCGCCCTCGGGATCCTGATGGCGCGGGTGTTTCACCGCAGCAGCGGCCGGGCCTGGCGGCTGCGCCAGCAGAGCCACGCGCTCTGGAACCACTGGCTGGCAGACCTGGGCCAGCGGGGCCACCAGCTGCGGCGGCGGCAGGGGTTGCTGCTGTTGGCCGCCAGCAACGACGACCTGTCCAAGCAGCAGCGCATCGCCGCCGATCGCGAGCGTCTCGGGATCCCCATGCAGCTGCTGGGGCCCGCCGATCTGGCGCGCGTTCATCCCGCCCTGCCGGGCCGGCCTCTCGGGGCCCTGTTCTCACCGGAGGACAGCCAGCTCGACCCTGGCCCGGTGATGGATGCCATGCACGCCGAAGCCCGCAAGGCAGGGGTGGAGTACGTGGCCGAGAGGGCCCTGCGCATCGAACGCCAGCGGCCGTGGCGCCTCATCCTGGCCAGCGGCAGGCCACTGGAAGCACCCTGGTTGGTGCTGGCCTTGGGGATGGGAACCGCGCCCCTTCTGGAGGGCATCGGCTTACCGCTGCACCTGGAACCGGTGCTAGGCCAGGCCCTGGAGCTGGAGCTGGCGGCTGACCCCAACTGGCAGTGGCCGGGGGCCGTGGTGTGGCAGGGGGTCAATCTCGTGCCGCGGCCGGATCTGCACCCGGGCGGGCGGCGGCTCTGGCTGGGGGCAACGCTTGAGCCTGGGATGCAGGGCAGCCCCGAGGCCCTGGATCACCTGCGCCACCTGGGCGGCGACGCTCCGGAGTGGCTGGAGCAGGCCACGGTGGTGCGCAGTTGGAGCGGCCTGCGCTGCCATCCCCAGGGCCGGCCCGCTCCAGTACTGGAGGAACCCGAGCCGGGGCTGCTGGTGGCGAGCGGCCACTACCGCAATGGGGTGCTGCTGGCGCCAGCCACGGCGGCCTGGCTGTGCGAGCGGATCGGGGGAGCCCCGCCGGCTCGGTATCCGCCCGGCGAGCCCGCGCCCTAACCAGCCCTTAACCTTCGGCCACCGCCCCGTCTCCCCGTTCCATGGCCCCCTGCACCTCCCGCCGCCGCCAGGCCCTCGCCGGCGCCGTGGGCCTTGGCAGCCTGATGGCGCTCGCCGGCTGCGGCGGCGGTGCAGCACCCCTGCAGGGTGCGGGCGCCAGCTTCCCGGCCTCCGTCTACCAGCGCTGGTTCAGCGACCTGGCCAGCCAGGAAGGCGTGCAGGTGAACTACCAGTCGGTGGGCTCCGGCGCCGGCGTGCGCCAGTTCCTGGCCGGCACCGTGGACTTCGGGGCCAGCGACGCCCCGATGAAGGCCGAAGAGATAGCCCAGGCCAAGAAGGGTGTGCTGCAGCTGCCCCTCACGGCCGGCGCCATTGCCGTGGCGTACAACCTCCCCGGCTGTGCGCTCAAGCTGAGCCAGGCCCAGGTGGTGGGGATCTTCGAGGGCAAGATCGGCAACTTCAAGGAGCTGGGCTGCGCCGATCAACCGATCCAGGTAATCGTGCGCTCGGATGGTTCTGGCACCACCAAGAACTTCACCAGCTCCCTGTCGGCCTTCAGCCCGGCCTGGAAGGCGGGCCCTGGCAGCGGCAAATCGGTAAACTGGCCCACCGGCGTAGGGGCCAAAGGCAACGAGGGGGCGGCCGCCTCGCTGCAGCAACGCAAGGGGAGCCTGGGCTATGTGGAGGTGTCGTATGTGCGTGGGCCGCTTCAGGCGGCAGCGATCCAGAACGCAGGCGGCACTTTCGCCAAGCCCGACAACGCCAGTGCTAGCGCAGCCCTCGGCGCGATTGATCTGGGGCCCGATCTCACCGGCAGCAACCCCAACCCCCCCAACGGCTACCCGATCGTGACCTTCACCTGGGTGCTGCTCAACAAAACCGGCAACGGCACCAAGCTGCCCTCGCTGCAGAAAGCCTTCGGCTACGCCCTCAGCGATGCCGCCCAGGCCCAGGCACCCGAACTGGGCTACATCAGCCTGCCGCCGGCCGTGCTGGAGAAGGCCCGGGCCGCCCTCTCCACCCTGGGCCAGTGATCAGGGCGGTGGGCTTGAGCCCCAGGATCTGAGGCCAGTTGCCGCCATGAAAAAAGCCCCCCCAGCGGGGGCTTTTGGCTGGGTGCACGTGGGGGCTGGGTGGACGTCGGGAGGAACCCAAGCCCCTCCCCTTCAACCGATCACTTCGACTCGGTGAATTCGGCGTCGATCACGTCGTCGCCGGCGGCGCTGCCACTCGGAGCACCGGCACCATTGCCACCGGCGGCGGCTTCAGCACCGGCGGCCTGCTGATACACCGCGGCACCAGCGGCATAGAGGGCCTGCTGCAGGGTTTCGAGCTCGCTCTTCATGGTGGCGAAGTCGTCCTTCTCCAGCGCTTCCTTGAGCGTCTTGCTCGACTCCTCCACCTTGCCCTTGTCCTCGGCGCTCACCTTGTCGCCCAGTTCGCCGAGCTGCTTCTCGGCTTGATAGATGAGGGTTTCGGCCTGGTTCTTCAGGTCGATGCGCTCGCGCTTCTCCTTGTCAGC
>CAIOXF010000179.1 GCA_903862155.1 uncultured cyanobacterium
GCGCTCGGGTACGGCGGCAGGGCTGTAATCCGGCACACCAGCCAACGCCACACGGCCATCTGGAAGTGGCGCAAAGCGCTTGGCCAGCTCACCCCCCACCCCCAGCACCTTGATGCCATCTGGACAGGGTTCCAGGGGGTCACAGGCCAGGAGCTGGCGCAGCGCTAGCCGTTCTTCCGCGGAGGGGGCATGGCCCATCAGGTTGGTGCGAAACCGCCACAGCCCGTCGAACCAGCCCCCCAGAGCCGCTGCGCCGCATAGGGCCAGGCCAACCCTTCGCCACCTTCCTGGGAGGGCCGGAGCCGAGGCGAGTGCCCCTGGTGAACACAGCCACAGCAGCGCCCCGAACCAGCCCGGCCCCAGCCAGCGCCAAGGGAACTGAATCCGCTGCAGGGGTGCCACCAACCCGTAGATCGGCTGGCTCAGAGGCAGCATCATCAGCAGCGCCCCTGCCGCCAGCGCCAGGCCCCAGAGCCCCATCCCGTCGCTGCGGCGTCCCCAGCCCAGCCAGCGGATCGCCAGCAGCAGCGCCAGCACCACGGCCTGGATCCAGAGCAACCGCCCGAAGCTGCTTTCGCCTGCAGGGCCTGCCCCAAAGAATTCCCAGGTGAACAGGCCCGAGGGGATCGGCGGTCGCACCTGGGGCAGCAGCTGCAGGGCCGGCAGCCAGAACGGTGCGGCAACAGCGAGGCCAACCCCCAAGGCCAGCACCCAGCGCCGCAGCGCGCCCCATTCCCGCCCCGCGCTGAGCCCCACCACCGCCGCACCCCAGAGCACCAGCAGCAGTAACGCCGCGTTCCAGTTGCTCCACACCACACCGGCTACAGCGAGGGCTGCGACCGGTGCTCCCCACCAGCGCCGGCGCCGAACTCCCACCAGGCCCACGGCAAACCACCACAGCCAGCCCTGGGCCAGGGCTTCCGGCCAGGCGCCCCGCACATATACGTTCACCATCAGGTAGGGGTTGAGCCCGGCTGCGGTCACCAGGAGCCAGCGCCAGCGCCCCGGCCGCAGCCACACCAACGCCAGGGCGATCACCCCGCCGGCGTGCAGCAGCAGCGTGGCCAGCAAGGCCAGGGGCAGTGCCTGGTCTACCGGGATGCCCACCAGCAGCGGCAGCCCCACCAGCAGCCGAAACAGGGGCGGATAGATGGCCAGCGCAAAGCTTCCGGCCCCAGCCCAGTTGAGATCAGTCCACTGCGGCCACCACCAACCCCCCGCCACCTGGCGGGCCCAGCCCACCGCCCAACCCAGATGCAGGAAGCCATCCGGCGTGTCCAGCGGCACGCCGGCGATCCCCAGCGGCAGCCACGCCAGCAGGGCGAGGCCCAGCCCGAAGCTCACCAGGGCCGTCGCTTGGCGATGGGATCGCAATCCTGCATCCACGGCACAACTGGCGATGGGCTGAGGCATTGAAGGATGCGGCTTGCTCAATCCTGCGAGGATCACCTGATGCGGCTGGCCCTGTTCCTCGACAACCGCGCCATGGCGCCCCTCGGGCCGCTGCCGTCTCC
>CAIOXF010000180.1 GCA_903862155.1 uncultured cyanobacterium
CCGCTGCATCGCCGTGACCCGCGCCGAAACCCAGCTGGGGGAGGCGCGCCGTTTGTTTGAGCAGGCTGGGGCCGAGGTGGTGGACCTGCCGGCCCTGGTGGTGACTCCGCCCGATGAATGGGGCCCGCTCGATGACGCCCTCGAAGAGCTGGAGAGCTTCCACTGGATCGTGTTCTCCAGCGGCAATGGTGTGGAGGCGGTGGAGCAGCGGCTGCGGCGCCTCGGCAGCAGCCTGGCGGGACGCCCCAAGGGCGTGAAGATCGCCGCCGTAGGCCGCAAGACCGCCGCCCAGCTCGAGGCCCTCGGCGCCCCGGCCGACTTCGTGCCTCCAGCCTTCGTGGCCGACAGCCTGATCGAGCATTTCCCGGTGTCGGGCTGGGGGCTGCGGCTGCTGATGCCGCGGGTGCAGAGCGGCGGGCGCACCGTGCTGGCGGAAGCCTTCGGCGAGGCGGGGGCACGGGTGGTGGAGGTGGCGGCCTATGAAACCCGCTGCCCCGAGGGCCTGCCCAGCGCGGCCCAACTGGCCCTCGAGCAGGGCCGGGTGGATGCGATCACCTTCAGCAGCGGCAAAACCGTGAGCCACACCGCCGCCATGCTCCAGGCGGCCTACGGCGAAGGCTGGTTAGACCGGCTGGCCGATCTGGCGATCATCTCGATCGGGCCGCAAACCAGCGAACGCTGCCGCCAACTGCTGGGCCGGGTGGATGCCGAAGCCAACCCCCACGACCTGGAGGGCCTGGTGGACGCCTGCAGCCGGGCCCTTGCGGACTGATCAGACCCTGATCAGAGCTCGACCGCCAGGTTGCGCTTGCGCTGGCGCAGGGTGAGCACGCCGCGCTGCACGTCGATGCGGGCCACACTCCAGCCAGCGGGCAGCAGATCGGTGCTGCGGCCGCCGCGATCACCCACCCGCAGGCTGCCGCTGAGGCTGCCCAGCTGCACCAGGGCCTGGGCCTGGCCGCCGCTCACGATCACACCGCTGAAGCGAAAGCCGGCCGGCAAATCCATCGGCGCAGGACCGCGCGTGGGGGCCACCACCGGCGGAGGCGCGAAGGGATCGGGCCGGCCCATGGGCACAGCCGTCACCACCTGCTGCGCGGTGGGCAGAGGCGTGAGGCCGGTGGCGGCCTGGGCTGCCGATGGGCTCGCTGCTTCCGGGGGCACTGGCTTGGGCTTGGGCAGGGGCGTCGGCGTCACCCCCGTTTCAGCCGGCGGGCTGCCACCGCAGGCCACCAGGAGCCCGAGGGGAAGCATCACGAGCCACCGCTCAGCGGCCGCTTTCCACCAGCTGCTTGAAGCGGTCAAGGTTGGCCTGCAATTCCTTGGTCACGATGCCCCCCAGGATGGTGGGTTCCATCAGGGGTGCCAAGACCCCCGGCAGCTCGTAGCTCACGCTGAGCTTCACGGCCGTCACGGCATCGCCCTGGGGGTAGAAGCGCACGGCCCCCTTGGTGGGCAGCCCCCCCACCGACTCCCAGTGCAGCTGCTGGGCCTCCACCCGCTGGGTGATGCGCGCCTTCCAGTGGAAGCGAAAGCCCTGGGCTGCCAGGGTCCAATCGGTGAGGTCGGGATCGTTGGGCTCGGTCACCACCGACTCGATCCAGCGCATCCACTTCGGCATCGCCTCCAGATCGCTCCACACCTCCCACACGCGCGCGGACGATGCGGCGATCTCCGTGGTGACGCTGTGCTCGAGCCAACGGCCCATAACGGTTCTCAGGCGGGGTCTCAGGCAGTAGCAGGGTTGCTGGCCAGCTCGGCCGTACGGCCCAGGATGGCAGCAGCGGCCAGCCGACCGCTCATCGTGGCGCCCTCCATCGAGTCGATGTAGTCCTGCTTGGTGTAGCTGCCGGCCAGATAGAAGTTCCCCACCGGCGTGCGCTGATCCGGGCGGTAAGGCTCCATGCCAGGTGCTTCGCGGTAGAGCGACTGAGCCAGCTTCACCACGTTGCTCCACACCAGCTTGAGGCCGCGGGCGGAGGGGAAGAGTTCGCGCACCTGGGCATCGGTGTGGGCCACGATCTCTTCGGTTTTCTTGGGGATCCAGGGATCACCGGGGGTGAGCACGCACTGCAGCAGGGAACCCACCCCGGGCTTGCGGTAATCCACTGGGCTGGAGAGGGCCAGATCGGCGAAGCAGCTGAAGTCGGCGTCGGCGGTGTAGAGCAGGTTGTCGAGGCCGGTGGGCTGGTCCACGTTGCCGCGGGCAGCCTGTTGGGCCGGGGTGTCGCCCAGCTCCGTGACCCAACCGTCGTAGCGGAGCTGCACCGTGGCCACCGGCACGGCTTCCAACTTGTAGATGTTGTCGAACAGGGGCCAGCGCCGCCAGGCCTCGGGCACCATGCGCTGAATCCCGGGCACATCGCAGGCCGCCAGGTAGGCCTCAGCCTGCACGGTGATATCGCCATCGGGGGTGCCGAGCCTGAGGCCGCTCACCTGGGTGCTGGGCATACCATCCACGCCGGTGGCGCCTTCCTCGAACATCACCTCGGTGACGCGATGGCGCAGATGCAGCTGACCGCCGCGCTGGGTGATGTAGTCGAGGATCGGGCCGGTGAGCCAGCGGTGGGGCGAGCCCTTGAGCAGGTTGAGCTTGGAGGCTTCGGTTTTCGCCGCAAACATCATGAAGATGGTGAGCATGCAGCGTGCCGAGATCGCCTCGCAATCGATGAAGCCGAGCGCATAGGCAATCGGGTTCCACATCCGCTTGATGCTCTGCTCACTACCGCCGTGGCCGAGGAACCACTGCTGGAAGCTGATGCGATCGAGATCACGGATCACCTTCATCGCGCCCTCGTAATCCACCAGGCCGCGCACGATCGGGCTGGTGCCCAGGGCCAGGGCGTTGCGCAGCTTGTCGATCCAGTCGAGCTGGGGGGTGGTGAAGAAGGCCTTGAGGCCGTTGAACGGGGCGCCCAGGGCGAAACGGAAATCCAGCTCGCGCAGATCCCCGCCCTTGTTCACGAACAGGTGGGTGTGGTCTTTGGGCAGCAGGTTCTCAAACGCGCCCACCTTGCGCAGCAGGGCGAAGAGGTTGGCGTAGTTGAAGAAGAACACATGCAGCCCCATCTCGATGTGGTTGCCGCCCTCATCCACCCAGCTGCCCACCTTGCCGCCCATGAACGGCCGCGCCTCATAGAGGTCCACGCTGTGGCCGGCGTCCACCAGATCCACCGCCGCCGCCAGTCCGGCCAGTCCCGCTCCCACGATGGCGACCCGCACCCGCCTGCTCCACGCTGAGTGGGGCGACTCTATGGAGCGGGGCCGAGGGGAGGCGGGCCTGGCTGCTGGCGGATCTGCCTACATTTGGAATCAAGCCCTCCTGTTCGACGTTCCATGACCGCTGAAACGGCCATCCCCGAGCAGACCGCCGCACCTTCACAGCCCCCCATCACCCACACCGGCAAGGACGGCAAAGGCATCCTGATCACCGAGCCCGCCATGAAGCAGCTGGCCACGCTGATCAACCAGCAGGGTGAGAACAAGGTGCTGCGGGTGGGCGTGCGCTCCGGCGGCTGCAGCGGCATGAGCTACACGATGGATTTCGTGGACGCCGCCGCCATCCGCGACGACGACGAGCGCTACGAGTACGCGCCGGCCGGCGGCCCCACCTTCACCGTGGTGTGCGATCCCAAGAGCCTCCTCTACATCTATGGAATGCAGCTCGACTTCTCCACGGCCCTGATCGGCGGCGGCTTCAACTTCACCAACCCCAACGCCACCCAGACCTGCGGCTGCGGCAGCTCGTTTGCGGTGTGACCACCGCTGGGTGGCAATGTGATCAGAGCCAATCGGCCAGCCGTCGCGCGCCATGACCACCACCGAAGCCGCCAGCACTGAAGCCGCCAGCCAGGACACCTCCCTGTTCGAACAGGCGATCGGCCGCTACAACGCCGGCGCCCCTGTGCATGAGCTGATTGGCGACTTCATCGCGATCACCGAGCAGGCTCCCCGTCAATCGGCCGGCTGGACCTGCCTGGCCTGGCTGCAGCTGCTCAACAACGAGCCGATCGCGGCCCTGAGGTCGGCCAAGGTGGCCGTGAGGCTCAACCCCCAGGACCCCCAGGCCCGCGTGAACCTGAGCCTGGCGATGCTGGAAACCGGCACCAAGGGCGTGCGCGAGCACATCGAAATCGTGCAGCGGGTGATGGTGATGGCCCCTGAGTTGGCCCAGGAGCTGCAGGAATCGATCGAAGATGGCCTGGCCCGCAAGCCCGGCTGGGATGCGATGGAGAAGGTGAAGGCCTGGTTGAACAGTTGAGACCAGCGTCGCCAGCACCGGTTCTGCTGCTCAGCAATGGGCACGGTGAAGACCTCAGCGGCTCATTGCTGGCGACGGCCCTGATCAACCGGGGCATGGCCGTGGAGGCTTTGCCCCTGGTGGGCCATGGCGAGCCCTACCGGCAGGCCGGCATCCCCGTGCTGGGGCGCACCCGCAGCTACAGCACCGGGGGCCTGGGGTACACGAGCTTTCTCGGCCAGCTCACTGAACTGCTCCAGGGCCAGCCGCTGTATTTCTTGCAGCGGCTGTGGCTGCTGCGCCGGCTGCGGCAACGGTTCGCGCTCGTGGTGGCCGTGGGCGACCTGCTGCCGGTGCTGGGGGCCTGGCTGAGCGGCGGCCCTGCCGCGGTGTATCTGGTGGCCTACTCGAGCCACTACGAAGGCAAGCTGCGGTTGCCCTGGCCCTGCGGCTGGCTGCTGCGCCGGCAACGGGTTCGAGCCGTATGGACCCGCGATGCCCTCACGGCCACTGATCTCCGCGAACAGCTGGGCCGGCCGGTGCAGTTTCTGGGCAATCCCTTCCTGGATCCGGTGGTGGCGCCGCCCGCGCCAGCGCTCGAACCGGCTTCAATCGCCGGCAAGCCCCAGCGGCTGGCGCTGCTGCCGGGCAGTCGGCTGCCGGAAGCCCTGCGCAACCTGGAGTTGATGCTGCGCCTGCTGGCCCTGCTACCGGAGCCCCTGCGCCGCCCCGAACGGCTGGAGGTGGACGCCGCCTTGGTGCGGGATCTCACCAGCGACAGCATTGAGAGCATGGCCCGGCCCCTGGGCTGGGAGCTACTACACGGCGAGGTGCTGCAGGGGCATGGGCTGGAGCTGCGGCTGGGATGGGGGCGCTTTGCCGCGATCCTGAACGGGGCCGATCTGGTGCTGTCGATGGCGGGCACAGCGGCGGAGCAGGCGGTGGGGCTGGCCAAACCGGTGTTGCAGCTGGCCGGCCGCGGCCCGCAGTTCACCGAAAACTTCGCCGAAGCCCAACGGCGCCTGCTGGGCCCCGGACTGTTCTGCGCACCCGGCCCAGCCGCCAGCCCAGACACCTTGAAGGCCAGCGCCCTCTTAGCGGCCCAGCTGCTGGAGGAACTGGCCGATCCGCAGCAGGCGGCAGCCCAGCAGCAGCGCCTCCAGATGGAAGCGGAGCGACGCATCGGCGCCCCCGGAGGCACCGCACGCATGGCGGAGGCGATCATGGCCCTGCTTGCACCCACCAGCCATGGC
>CAIOXF010000181.1 GCA_903862155.1 uncultured cyanobacterium
CGCCGATCAACCTCGAGAACAGCGAAGACAACCGCCGTGCTTACCGCAGCCTGCTCGCCACCACAGAAGGCCTAAGCAACTTTGTGAGCGGCGTGATCCTCTACGAGGAAACCCTCTTCCAAGACGCCACCGACGGCACGCCGATCGTGGAGCACTTCCGCCGCCAGGGCATCGTGCCCGGCATCAAGGTGGACCAGGGGGTGCAGCCGCTGGCCGGCGCCCTGGAGGGCGAAACCTTCACCGTGGGGCTGGCGGGCCTACAGGAGCGGGCCGCCCGCTACTACGCCCGCGGCGCCCGCTTCGCCAAATGGCGGGCCGTGCTGCGCATCAGCCCGGAGGGTGCCCCCTCACCCCTAGCGATGCGCGAGAACGCCTGGGGGCTGGCCCGCTATGCCCGCACCGTGCAGGAGGAGGGGCTGGTGCCGATCGTGGAGCCGGAAGTGCTGATGGATGGCGCCCACGACATCGCCACCACCGCCGCGGCCCAGGAGCGGGTGCTGCGGGAGGTGTACGCCGCCCTGGCCGAAAACGGTGTGTTGCTGGAGGGCAGCGTGCTCAAGCCGGCGATGACCACCGCCGGGGCATCCCATGCCGGCAGCCAGCGGCCGGAACAGGTAGCTGAGCTCACGGTGCGCACGCTCACCCGCACGGTGCCGGTGAGCGTGCCGGCGGTGCTGTTTCTCTCCGGCGGCCTGGGCGAGGAGGAAGCGAGCGTGTATCTGAATGCCGTGAACCAGGCCGCCCGCCAAAGCCATGCGCCGTGGCACCTGGGCTTCTCCTACGGCCGTGCGCTGCAGCACTCCTGCCTGCGCCAATGGGGCGGCACCAACCTGGAGGCCGGCCAGCAGGCCCTGCTGGCCCGGGCCCAGGCCAACGGCGAAGCCAGCCGCGGCAACTACGGCCCGGGCTCCCAGCCCTCCCTCGACGGCAGCCTGTTCGTGGCGGATTACGCCTACTGAGCGGGGATGATCAGCCCATGCGCGCGCCAAGGCCATGGGCTCCACTCTGATCACTGGCGCCTCGAGCGGCATTGGCGAAGCACTGGCCCGGGCCCTGGAGCAGCACCAGGTTGCGGTGGTGCCGGGCCGGGTGACCAAGCTGATCGTGGCGTTGGAGCGGCGGCTGCCGGATGGGGCGGCGGGTGCCCTCAGCAGCACCTTCTCCCGCCGTTACCGGCGCGAACCATGATCACGGGCAATCTCGGCCATGAGCTGGCCCTGCAGCTGGCGCTGTTCACCGCGTCGCTGGTGGCGAACCTGCTCTCCGCCCTCGCAGGCGGCGGAGCGGGGCTGGTGCAGCTGCCGGTGCTGATCCTGCTGGGGCTGCCGTTCCCCCTGGCCCTGGCCACCCACAAAGTGGCGAGTGTGGCCCTGGGAGTGGGGGCCACCCTGCGCCATGCACGCGAGCGCTCACTCAACCCGCGATTTGCCACCCTGATCCTTGTCTGCGGCCTGCCGGGGGTGGTGCTCGGGGCGAAGGTGGTGCTGAGCCTGCCAGCCCAGCTGCTCACCCTGATGCTGGCGGTGCTCACCATCGGGCTGGGGCTGTATTCGCTGGCCAAGCCGGCCCTGGGCACCACCAGCAACGTGAAACAACACGACCACCGCGGCCTGGCCCTTGGTGGGGCCGGGCTGTTCGGCATCGGCGTGCTCAACGGCTCACTCACCTCGGGCACGGGCCTGTTCGTGACCATGTGGCTGGTGCGCTGGTTCGGACTCGATTACGGCCGCGCCGTGGCCTACACGCTGATCCTGGTGGGCCTGTTCTGGAACGGTGCCGGCGCCCTCACCCTCGGGCTCCAGGGTCAGATCGCCTGGCGCTGGCTGCCGATGCTGCTGGCTGGCTCGATCACCGGCGGCTACCTGGGCGCCCATCTGGCCATCGCCAAGGGCAGCAAGGTGGTGAAACGCGCTTTCGAGGTGCTCGCCCTGGTGATGGGTGTGTCGCTGCTGGCCAAAGCTTTCTGAACCACTCGGGGCAGGCCTGAGCCCCAGGCCTAGCGTTCGACTCCCTGCGCTCACGGCATGCAGAGCAGCGTGGTGCTGCAGAACCTGCTCTCCCCCCCGGTGCTGTTCTTCGTGCTGGGGATCGGGGCGGTGCTGGTGCGCTCCGATCTGGAGGTGCCCGCACCGCTCCCCAAGCTCTTCTCGCTCTACCTGCTGCTATCGATCGGATTCAAAGGTGGGGTGGAGCTGCAGCACAGCGGCTTGAACCAGCAGGTGCTGCTCACGATTGGCTCGGCAGTGCTGATGTCACTGCTGGTGCCGCTGAGCAGTTACTGGATCCTGCGCCGCAAGCTCGATGTGTACAACGCAGCGGCGATTGCGGCGGCCTACGGCTCCATCAGCGCGGTGACGTTCATCACCGCCGAGAGCTTTCTGGAAACCAGCCATCTCCACTTCGACGGCTTCATGGTGGCGGCGCTGGCGCTGATGGAGTCGCCGGCGATCATCGTGGGGCTGCTGCTGGTGCGTGCCCTGGCACCCCGCAACGGCGACAGCGCGGAAAAAACCGTGGGCGGCTGGGGAGCCGTGCTGCATGAGGCCTTCCTCAACAGCTCGGTGCTGCTGCTGCTTGGCAGCCTGCTGATCGGTCTGCTCAGCGCGGCCTTCAGCCCGTCGGGCATGGCCAAGATGGAGCCATTCACGGGCGGTCTGTTCTACGGCGCCCTGAGCTTCTTCCTGCTCGACATGGGCATCGTGGCCGCCCAACGCCTGCAGGACCTGCGCCGCGCCGGCGCCTTCCTGGTGGGCTTCGCGCTGCTGGCTCCCGTGGCTCACGCTCTGGTGGGCCTGGGCATCTCCCGGTTGCTGGGTTTGCCCCAGGGCGATGCCCTGCTGTTCATGGTGCTGTGCGCCAGCGCCTCCTACATCGCCGTGCCCGCCGCGATGCGGATGAGCGTGCCCCAGGCCAACCCCAGCCTCTACATCTCCTCGGCGCTAGGGCTCACCTTCCCGTTCAACATCGTGATCGGCATTCCGCTCTATATGGCTCTCGTGCAGCGCGTGATCCCGGTGCTGCCCTGAGCCATGAAACGCCTCGATCTGATCATTCCCGAACTCGAACTGGAGCGGGTGCGCAAGGCGCTCCGCGAAGCCGGTGTGCCGGGCTACAGCGTGATGCGCCACGTCACGGGCTACGGCGCGGCGGGCGTGGTGTCGGAAGGGCTGGAGGTGAGCGGAACCGGCGCCAATGCCCACGTGATTGTGTTCTGCGAGCCGGCGTTGCTGGGAACCCTGCGCAGATTGCTACGGCCGCTGCTCAGCACCTACGGCGGCGTTGCCTTCGTGGGAGATGCCGAACCGCTCTAGGCCTGGCGGTGGCATCCTGAGGCCCTCTTACGCCTAGCCCCATGACCGTGCCCGCCCTGCCCGCCGTGGTAACGCTCGCCGCCCTGATCACCTACCAGGGCACGGCGATGGCGGTGGGTCAGGCCCGGGTGAAGCACAAGGTGATGCCGCCCGCCACCAGCGGCCCGGAGGAATTCGAGTGCGCACTGCGGGTGCAACAGAACACCCTGGAGCAGCTGGTGTTCTTCCTGCCCACCTTCTGGCTGGCGGCCCTGATGGGCAACGAAGCCTGGGCGTCGCTGCTGGGCTTCATCTGGGTGGGCGGCCGGGTGGCCTACGGCGTGGGCTACCGCTTGGCCCCCGGCAAGCGCGGCCCCGGCTTTGGAATCAGCTTCCTGAGCAGCGTGGCCCTGCTGGTGATGGCGATCGTGGGCGTGGTGAGCCAGGGCTGAGGCCTGGCCGCGAGGCGGCGGAATCAGGCCACAAACCGCTTGTAGAGCCAGCGCACAAAGCCACCCACCACCGGCACCGGCTCGAAGGTGGGGCCCACGAAGTCGAAGTAGTCGCGGTGCTCCGTGATCCGGCCATCGGCACCGAAGCGCAACCGGGTCACACCCGGATAGATGAACTCGATGCCCTTGATCTTCAAGCCCATCCGCCATTCCACGAAGGCGGTGTCGCCCTGCAACGCCACCGCACCGCAGTCGAGGAACACGTCATCGCAACGCTTGATCAGGCCATCCTGAGCGGCGATGTAGGCCTCGATGCCGTGCTTCTCCTGGGTGGGATCCAGGAAATGCACATCGGGCGCGTACACCGATCGCCACTGATCGGCTGTGGGGCCTGCCACGCTGTAGGGCTTGGTGAACAGGGCACGCAGCTTGTCGGCGTCGAAGGGGGGCTGGAAGGTGTCGGTCATCAGGTGGATTCAGGCGAGCTCGCCGTAGGCATTGAGCAGGGCGATCAC
>CAIOXF010000182.1 GCA_903862155.1 uncultured cyanobacterium
CGCCCAGCAGCACCGCATCGAAGAACGGCGCCAGCGGTTCGGGGTTGGCGGTGAGCACCGGGCCGCCGCCGAACACGATCGGGTCGCCGTCGCCACGCTCGGCCGCCCAGATGGGAATGCGCTGCTGCTCGAGCAGATCCAACAGCACCGGCCCGTCCAGCTCCCAGCTCAGCGACAGGCCGAACAGGTCGCAGTGCCGGTGCGGCGGATCCCCCTGGTCGGTGAACAGGCGGCGCACATCCACATCCGTGCGCTGGGCCAGGGTGGCCCACACCACCTGGTAGCCCAGGCTCGTGATCCCCACTGAATAGGTGCTGGGGAAGGCCAGCACCGCCCGCAGCGCCCCCGCCTGGGGCACCGCAGGATCAAACAGCAGGGTTTCTTGGTTCAGGGAGAAGGTGGGCCAGCGGAGTCTTCATCTTGCAGACCCGCCGGCCCAGCTCGATCAGACCCCCGCCAGCACCTTGGCCTCCTCCTCGGCGCTCACCACCCGACCGGCATCCTCGAAACCCTCGATCTGGTCGAAGTTGAGGTAGCGATAGAGCTCGGCGCCGTAGGGATCGATCTTCTCGGCGGCGATGGCCAGGTACTCCTCCTTCTTGGGAATGCGGCCTAGCTGGGCGCATACCGCCGCTAGTTCGGCGCTGCCCAGGTACACCTGGGCGCCGTTGCCGAGGCGGTTGTTGAAGTTGCGGGTGCTGGTGGAGAACACCGTGGTGTTGTCCTCCACGCGGGCCTGGTTGCCCATGCACAGCGAGCAGCCCGGCATTTCCATGCGCGAACCTGCCGCTTCGAAGATGGCGTAGTAGCCCTCCTCCTTGAGCTTCTCCTCATCCATGCGGGTGGGCGGGCACACCCACAGGCGGGCGGTGTTTTCGCCCTGGCCCTTGAGCACGTTGGCGGCGGCGCGGTAGTGGCCGATGTTGGTCATGCAGGAGCCGATGAACACCTCATCGATCCGGTCGCCCGCCACCTCGCTCAGCGTCTTCACGTTGTCGGGGTCGTTGGGGCAGGCCAGGATCGGCTCGGTGATTGAATCGAGGTTGATCTCGATCACCGCCGCGTATTCGGCGTCGGCATCGGCCTCCATCAGTACCGGGTTCTCCAGCCAGGCCTCCATCGCCTGGATGCGGCGGGCGAGGGTGCGGGCGTCGCTGTAACCGCGCGCGATCATGTTCTTGAGCAGCGCCACGTTGCTGCGCAGGTATTCGCTCACCGTTTCAACAGAGAGCTTGATCGTGCTGCCGGCGCAGGACCGTTCGGCTGTGGCATCGGTGAGCTCGAACGCCTGCTCCAGCTTCAGATCGGGCAGGCCCTCGATCTCCATGATCCGGCCGTTGAAGATGTTCTGCTTGCCCTCCTTGGCCACCGTCAGCAGCCCCTGCTGGATGGCCACATAGGGGATGGCATTCACCACATCGCGCAGGGTCACGCCCGGCTGCAGCGAGCCGGAGAACTTCACCAGCACCGATTCGGGCATGTCGAGTGGCATGGCGCCGATGGCGGCGGCGAAGGCCACCAGGCCCGAGCCAGCGGGGAATGAGATGCCCAGGGGGAAGCGGGTGTGGCTGTCGCCGCCGGTGCCCACCGTGTCGGGCAGGAGCATGCGGTTCAGCCAGCTGTGGATGATGCCGTCGCCGGGGCGCAGGGCCACCCCGCCGCGGGAGGCCATGAAGTCGGGCAGCTCGGCGTGGGTCTTGAGGTCTACCGGCTTGGGATAGGCGGCGGTGTGGCAGAAGCTCTGCATCACCAGATCGGCGCTGAAGCCCAAGCAGGCCAGCTCCTTCATCTCATCGCGGGTCATGGGCCCGGTGGTGTCCTGGGATCCCACGGTGGTCATCAGCGGCTCACAGCTGGTGCCGGGGCGCACGCCCGGCAGGCCGCAGGCCTTGCCCACCATCTTCTGGGCCAGGGTGTAGCCCTTGCCGGTGTCGGCCGGGGCCACGGGGCGGATGAACAGCTCGCTGGCGGGAAGGCCCAGCTGGGCGCGCACCTTGTCGGTGAGCGAACGCCCGATCAGCAGGGGAATCCGGCCGCCGGCACGCACCTCATCGGTGATCGTGCTGGGCTTGAGCTCGAAGCGGGCCACGATTTCGCCGGCGTTGGGCTCGCCTGCCGCGCGCTCGATCGTGCCGGCATAGGGACGGATGGTGATCACATCACCGCTGTTGAGGGCGGTCACGTCGCATTCGATCGGCAGGGCACCGGAGTCTTCCGCGGTGTTGAAGAAGATCGGCGCGATCTTGCCGCCCAGGATCACGCCGCCGCTGCGCTTGTTGGGCACGTGCGGGATGTCGGTGCCGGTGTGCCACAGCACCGAGTTGATCGCCGACTTGCGCGAGCTGCCGGTGCCCACCACGTCGCCCACATAGGCCACGGGGTAGCCCTTTGTCTTGAGCTCGGCGATCAGCTCCAGGCCCCCTGGCATGCGGGTTTCCAGCATCGCCGTGGCGTGCAGGGGGATATCGGGCCGGGTGGTGGCGTGGGTGGCCGGCGACAGATCGTCGGTGTTGGTTTCACCTTCCACCTTGAACACCGTCACGGTGATCTCGGCGGGCAGTTC
>CAIOXF010000183.1 GCA_903862155.1 uncultured cyanobacterium
CATCCCGAATCTCCCCTCAGATCCCCGTTATTAGCAATCTAGGCATGATGGCCATGGCCTACCACAATCCAATATTGTCGTATACAGGTCTGCTTCCCGGTGGTTGTGGACCAAGAATCTCCTCGGGTCGGTTGACTGGTGCAGATCATTTCAGTGCCCCACAAAATTGACCGGGCTTGTTCGAACTTGATTGATTGCTCGGTGATCTCAGCCGCCGAGGAGTTGTCTGGTCTTGTTCGGGAATTTCTGGCTTTTGAGTTGGATTATTCTTGCCTAGAGCCGCCGATCGGCTGAGCGAACGGCGATTACTCTCTGCCCTGTCGACCAGTCGATATCTTCCTGCGTGAGCAGTCATGGCCTGTGCAATATATGCCTGCATGGGTATTGCGGGTCTTGCTTGAGTCATAATCTCATCAAGACAGGATGGCATGGAGTCTTTCTGGTAGGAAGTTTCAAGCGGTTATGATTGGTTGCCTTCGCCAGTTGGGGGCTGGCGATTGAGGCATGGTCCGAAGATCATCCATGGGAGCGCGGTGTTCTTTCCCCGAGGCTCTGGAACCACTCTGCATTGGGCTCAGGCCGGTGAAGGCCGCGCCAACGAAGTACAAGGGCTTTGAGGTCAGCCTGGTACTGACAATGGCGTTGCCAGGCCCAGAGTAAGTAGATCACTCCGGGAATCACACCGAGAACCAGCAGGAGCAGCCCGATGATCCAGTCCTGACGGGAGAATGATCCCTGGGGCACCCTGCGGCCTTCGGAGATGGCCCAGGCCAGGGCACGCATCTTGTCGGGCTGTTTACTGAAAGCAATGCGCCGATCGACCTGCCGAATGGGATGGATGCTCGCCACTTCCTGTAGTCCTTCGATGTTCATTAGCAGGTGATGGCGCAACTTGGCCACATGGTGAACCCGGGCTATAGGCAACCGGGCAATGAACTTTCCATGGTGATCATTGAGTACGTAGCTGGTATTGCTGATCCGGCAGTGATCCAGACTTGCCAATCGACCCTTCAGCAGTCCCTGCTGACGAGCTTCATCCTGGGCGGCGGCGAATAGGGCTTCCGGACTGTTGGGATCAGCGCTCATGGCTAGCTCGGTCTCAAGGCATGCGATGCCCTACGCATGGTGCAGATGCATCGCCCACAGGGCTCACCTATCGTTGATATTGCTGGAGTTGCCTTGCTCGGGAAGGGTAGTCAGGATTGAGGTGAGCAGCTGAATCAGCCAAGATTCAGCTGCAACGTATGTAAGGAATAGCAGCTAGGTACTGCGATCAGGATGCTGGCGTTTTCAGGTTTACTGCGCCGGCTGCGGTAATTTCGGCTACGGCAGTCTTCCCTCCTCCGGTATAAGTTATGTCTTCACCATAGTCGCATGTTCCAGAGATTCCTTCTCCTCCTTCAAAGCTTGCCTCGTCTCCAGTTGCTAATAGTGCCGCACAGCTTTTGGCGGCGCCCATTGCGCCTGCGTTTGCTGCATTGACTTTTGCTCTTTCGGCTTGATTTAAGTATGCTGGAACTCCAACGGCGCTTAATACGCCTAGTATGACAACCACGACTAGAAGTTCAATAAGTGTAAATCCATTCTTTGGGTTATCGCTTTGTGCTTTCTTTCCTGCTGATGCTATCCGGAGTGTGGGCATTGGCTGGCTTGGCTTGATCCAGCTATCGAGTTTGGCAAGCATTGTCGTTGTTGTGAAGCAAAACTCACTTTGAAGGGTATCGTGGTGCTTGACTCTAAGGTTGCTGTGAGTCTTTCCTGAGGATTCTCTGAGCGTTGTGGGGTTGTCGAGATGAGGTCAAATCTTTTTTCTCTATGCCGGCGTCTTCAGTCCACCAGCTTGCTGGCGGTTCTGGCAGGTTATGTCCTGCTGCTCGCCGTGAACCACGGCATGGCAAATTTCCAGCGCTATCAGGCTCATCAGCAGTTGCTAGATGAGCTCTCTTATCAATTAAATCTGAAATATTCAAGTAGCCATTCGCTGGAAGCACGGCTTGGCCACCTTTTCTTTCCCTCTCTCCAGCTCAATCTGTTGCGGTCGCGAATTGTTGGACCTGCCCGCTCGCCAGTTTTGTTTGGCGAGGAAGATGGACAGGTGTGGATGGTGAGTCGGATTGATGTAATCCTGGCTTCGGGTTCGCGCGTCCAGGTTCTTGTGCGACAAAATGTAAGTGCTTCGTTGCGGCGTGAAGGGCTCGCGCAAATGCTGTTGATCGCTGTGGCTGGTTTCTCAAGTCTGGTTACAAGCGGTCTTCTGCGGCCTGTATTCCGACGGGGTTTTGCGCAGCCTCTCGCTGGGTTCGTTGCTCAGTTGCAAGCGATTGAGGCACCCTCTGCGCTGGGCAACCAAATCTGTGTAGGTGTTCAGCCGGAAGAATTGCGGCCGATTGCGGAAGCGTTCAATGCCATGCAGCAGCGGCTCCAGGTGTCATGGGATCGTCAACGTTCCTTCGTCGATGGGGTGGCCCATGAGCTGCGCACGCCGATCACCCTGATCTCTGGCCATACCCAGAGCCTGCTCCGCCGCCATCCCCAGGATCCTGCCCTCCAACTCATTCGGGCTGAAGCTGAGCGCATGGGGTCGCTGGTGAGCGACCTGCTTGATCTGGCACGGCAGGATTCCGGCCGCCTTAGCCTGCGGCCTGAGCTCATCGTGGGGGAAGACGCTTTGCTCACGCTCTATGAGCGAATGGCGCCCCACGCCAATGGCCGGCTCAAGCTTTTGATTCCCGCCAGCGCATCTTCACTCGCTCAGGGGCTGGGCGATCCCGATCGCTTGCAACAGTGCCTCACAACCCTGGTCGACAACGCCTTGCAATACAGCCCATCGGGATCCCCGGTGCAGCTGGCCTGCACGAATGGTCTTGCTGGTGAACTCGTGATGCAGGTGCAAGACCAGGGGCCTGGCGTTTTGCCAGAAGAGCGCGAGCGGATCTTTGAGCGGTTTGTGCGTGGCAGCGCCGCTGAGCACAGTGAACGGCGCGGCAGTGGCATCGGGCTGTCGGTTGTGAAGCTGCTGATGGAAGCGATGGGCGGTTCCGTACGGGTGGCTGATGCACCTGGCGGAGGCGCCGATTTCCAGTTGTGGCTGCCAGCTGCTACGTCTTCAGCGGGCCTTTCTTCAACATGAAGCCCACACCGCGCACGGTTTGAATCAGGGTGCACAGGCCGCTGGGTTCAAGCTTCCGCCGTAGGGCGCGCACATACACATCGAGCACGTTGTCGTCTCCCACCCAGTGCTCACCCCACACAGCGTCCATGATCGAAGCGCGACTGTGCACCTCCTCCGGTTTGCTGAACAGCAAACGCAGCAGATCAAACTCCTTCACGGTGAGGGCGATCGGCTGGCCTCCCCGTTTCACTTCCCGGCTGGCTTCGTTGAGCTCCAGGTCTGCAAGTTGGAGCGTCGTGGGTTTGCCTTGGTCTTGAGGGTCTGCAGTTGAGCGGCGCAAGCGGGCGCGGACTCGCGCGAGCAGTTCTTCGATAGAAAATGGCTTGGTGAGGTAGTCGTCGGCGCCGGAATCCAGCGCTTCCACCCGCTCCTTCACGTCATCGCGGGCGGTGAGCATCAGCACCGGCGTGCCGTCTTGGGTGGTGCGCATCCGCCGGCACACCTCCACACCGCTGAAATCCGGCAGCGTCCAATCCAGCAGCACCAAGTCCCACCGTTCGTTGCGGATGCGGGTCAGAGCCTGGGTGCCATTGGCTGCGGTGTCGCAGTCGTAGCCCTCCACCTCCAATTCCTGCCGCAGGAACATCCGCAGCTCCGGATCGTCATCCACCACCAGCACCCGGACCGTTGCGTTCACCCGTTCCAGATTTCGGTGAGGTGGAGGGTGAGTTCGGGGAAAGCATCGCCAGCCTGCAGGCTGGTGGCTTCCTCCAGTCGCTGCGGTTCGCCAATGGCCGGCCATACCTCCACCGTCCGCTCATGGGGCAGCAGCAGCCAGCTCAGGCGAGCCCCGTTCGCTTGATAGCGGCCCATCTTCTGCCGAAGTTCTGAAACACCGCGTGGTCCCTCATCACTGGGGCTGGCCAGTTCCACCACCAGATCCGGGCAGAGTGGCGCAAAGCCCCGGCGTTCGTCAGTGCTGAGGGCCTGCCAGCGCTCAAGGCTCACCAGGGATGCATCGGGGCTGAGCACGGAGCCATCGGGGAGGCGGAAGCCGGTGGAGCTGTCGAACGCTTTCCAGAGCCCTTGGCTCTTGGCATAAAGCTTGAGTTGAAAGATCAGTTCACCACTGCGAGCGCCTGTTTCACTTCCTGTTGGCGGCATCGTGATCACGCGGCCATCGGCGCTTAGCTCGAGCACGGTGTCGCGGTTGGCGGCGCACACCAATGCGAACTGCTCCGGGGTGAGGCGCAGATCCGCCGGCAACAGCAGTGGCGGCGGTGCATCGATCTGGCGTTCGCCAACGCGGCTGGTGGTGACGGTCATTGCGCCAGTCCAGCGGAGATCTCAAGCCTAGTCGGGGTTTTGGGCTGGCTATGGCGCATTCACAAGCTCCCAGAAGCCGTATTTACGGCCGTGCTGCAGGTGGAGGTCGGCCTCGAAGAGCACGTGGTGAGGCAGCGGTTCCCAGTGCTCGATGCGGCCGGCCAGTTCAGCGCAGCGCTGGAGGTGCTGGGCCGCGTAGCGGTAGCGCTTGGGGCGGCCCATCTCCAGGGTGAAGCTCACCATCGCGCGCAGCAGGGCCGTGGCCGCCAGCGGATGGTTGGCCTCTAGTTGCTCGGCCGCTGGGCCGTAGAGCCCGTAGTCGTCGCCATCCCAGGCATCGAGCTGGCTGAGCACCAGAGCTGAGGCGCGGTGCAGGTCGGGCCAGGCCAGCAGGAACCGCAGGGCGCCGCGGTGGTCGGGATCGGCCTGCACGAGATCGAGGGCGTTCTCTTCGGCTTCCACATCCTCGAAATCAGGCAACCGCTGCAGGTGGTCGCGTAGATGGCGTGCGTTGAGATCCGCCCTGAAGCTGGCCCATCGCTCCTGCTGGGCGTCGTCGTGGCGTCCGAGCACCTCGAGGGCCTCGATCCTGGGGTCCCGCAGGAAGCTGCCCATCCACTCCCGACCGTTCAACCGCACCCCGTTCACCACCGCCAGCGCCTCGTCTGCTCGGCCGGCTTTCAGCAGGCGGCTCGCCACCGCAGCCGCATTCGGCGGCCACTGCAGGTCTTCGGCGTTGAAGGCCGCCACGAAGCTCTCCACATCCCCCAGCGCATCGGCGATCGTTAGCAGCACCGGCGATCCCTCCGGTGCCCCGCGATCCACGCATTCCTCACGCAGCGCCGCCAGCCCATCGGTGCCCAGGGCCTCCGCCAGCACTGGCACAGCCTCATCCAGCTGGCCATAGCCGTTGCAGGTTTCCAGCGCATCTAGCAGCCGCTCAGCGGTGGTGGCCGGCTTGGGCTGGGCGGCTTTGATCGTGCCCCCCAGGACCTCGAGTGTTTTGGTGAAAAAAGTGCTGATCGTGCCGCTGCCGTCGTAACAGCGATCGAAGACTCCCTCGCTCAGCTCCAGCAGCTCCCAGTGAAGATCCAGGGCGAGAGCAGGGTTGTCGCTGCGGATGGAGCCGCAGATCGTGGCCAGATGACCCTCCAGTTCGGTGAGCAGTGTTTTGCGTTTTGCCGAATCCAGATACGTGCCCGATCGATCGATCGCCCTGAGCCGTTTGCGTACCTCCCGCGCTGCGTCTTCCGCTCCTTTCCCTTCCGCCAGCGCCAACCGCAACCGCCTTTTCGCCGCAGCATTGCCCTCGCTCAGCTCGAGCAGCAGCGCCGCCAGCCGCTCGGCGCCCAGTGCCTCCAGGTTCTTGGCATTGAGCGTGGTGCTCATGGTGCGGGCGGCCATGGTTGTGCTGGTTTTCAACTTTCGTACGGTCCGTACGGATTTGCACTGCGGAGAATTCGCAGCATCCGCCCCGGCGTCGCGATAGCCGGCGGGCTCCGCCTCTGTTCAACTAGGGGGCGCTGATGCACCGGCCCCCGTGTTTGCAGGCTTCGCGCTGAGGCGCGCCACCACCCTCTCGGCGCGGATGGCCCGCTGGGGGCTGGCGATCGTGGTGGTTTACGGGCTGGTGGCGTTGCTCACCCCCCTGATGGTGCACTGGGGTTGGCTGCCGGATCCCAATGCCGGCCTCCAGAACCCTATCTACGCCGCCCCCTCCCTGGAGCATTGGTGCGGCACCGACCGTCTTGGCCGCGATGTGTGCGTGCGCACCCTGGCCGGCAGTGGCGTGGCCTTGCAGGTGGTGCTGCTGGCGCTGGTGATTGCATTGGTGATCGGGGTGCCGCTCGGCATGGTGAGCGGCTACCTGGGCGGCTGGGTGGATCGCACCCTGGTGCTGCTGATGGACACGCTCTACACCCTGCCGGTGCTGCTCCTGTCTGTGGTGTTGGCCTTCCTGCTGGGGCGGGGCCTGCCCAATGCCGCTGCCGCCCTCTGTGTGGTGTACATCCCCCAGTACTTCCGGGTGGTGCGTAATCAGACGGCCCAGGTGAAGGCTGAGCTGTATGTGGAAGCCGCCAAATCCCTTGGTGCTGGCCCGGTGTGGATCCTCCGGCGCTATTTGCTGCGCAACGTGATCACGTCGGTGCCGGTGCTGCTCACCCTCAACGCCGCCGATGCCGTGTTGGTGCTCGGCGGTCTGGGCTTCCTCGGCCTCGGTCTTCCTGAAACCATCCCCGAGTGGGGCGGCGATCTGCAGCAGGCCCTCACCGCCGTGCCCACCGGCATCTGGTGGACGGCGCTCTATCCCGGCCTGGCCATGTTCGTGCTGGTGCTGGGGCTTTCCTTCCTGGGCGAGGGCCTGGAAACCTGGCTCAGTGGTTCCACGAGCCAGCCCCGCAGCGCGGGGTGAACGTCCATGCCGAGCGGGCCTGGCTTCAGCGCTCCAGAATGCGTTCACTCCGCTCTCTGGCCCGTGCCCTGGTGGATGGACATCGTGCTGCTGCTGGCGGCAGTGGCGCTCTGGGCCTCCGGCACCGATGAGCGCGACGACGTTTGGGGCCTGTTCCAGAAGATGCTGGGCGTGGCCGCGCTGCTGGTGGTGATCCTCGGCGGGCGCCAGATCGTGCTGGAGCTGGCCGGGTTGGGCTTGGCGCTCTGGTTGCCCAGCGCCTCGAGCCGCCGGCTGCTCAGCCTCAACTACCGCTCTGATCCGATCGAAGACGGCGACGAGTGAGTTGCTCTGGCGGCGTTTGAGTCAGTAGCGCAGTTTCACTGTGCGCGGCAATACTTCGGCGATCGCACCCTCTTCGGTGAGGGCTGGGTAAGCGCGTCCTTCCCGTTGGCACCAGGCGGCTACCTCGGGATAGGCCCACTCGAACAGCTGGCGGTGATAGCGCTCGGGATCCAGGCCTTCGCCGGCCTGCGGCACCAGGCCAGCTGCCTCTCGCTGCCGCAGCGCTTCGAACAACAGGGTGGCCGCCGCCACGCTCACATTCAGCGACTGCACCATGCCGCTCATCGGGATCACCACCGCCTGATCCACTGCG
>CAIOXF010000184.1 GCA_903862155.1 uncultured cyanobacterium
CTGTTGGCTGGAGCTCACCATCAGGTGCTCGATGGCGTGGCCCATGGCGGCGCCTTTGGTCGTCGCTGGTATGGCACGCCCGAGGTGGTGGATCAGTGGTGGCAGCCCCTTGGCGACAGCAAATCCTGAGCTTGCTTGGCTTGGCGAATCGATGCGTTGCCGTTGCACTGCTGCGTCAGGGGAGGTCGGGGTGCTGGGCCCAGTGCCCGTGTGACTATCAAAAGAGGGGGGCTTGCGTTGAAAACATGAAGGCAACCGCCCTGGGGCACCACCACTCACGTTTTCAATGATGCGCACCAGGCTCTCAAGCTGGTTGGCATCGTGGAATCCAAGCTCTTCGTCCAGCCCCCAGCGCGATGTGAGTTGACGCGCCGAATGTCGCGTCTCAGCGCCCGGGTCCTGGGATCCACTGCACCACACAGCGGTAGCGGGTGGATTCGAGGGGGATCTCGATGCAGTCCACCTGGCTCACGATCGCTCCGGCTGGCATCAGCTGTTTCGCGTCGCTGATGGCGTCTTGCCGGCTCATGATCGATTCGGCCACCGTGACGCCAGCGCTGGCTGGGCTGGGAGCCAGGGCCGCCAGCACCCCAAAGCCGCCCACCAGCAGGCTGAGGCGAAGGAACCGCTGGGGAGCCATGGAATCTCTGGGGTGAGGCGTGGGCCCTGGTTAGCAGCGGTTCTCGGGTTGCGCCGGCTTTGTTGCAGGCCTGCAGGGCTCAGTCCTCGTCGCCTTCGCCCTGGCTCCGCTCGCCCTCTTGCAGCATCTGGCGGCTGAGCTCCACCTCGTAGCCCTCCACCATTGCGGCCAGGGCCTCGGCTTCCTCCTCGTCCACCTCGAGGGCCTCGGCGAGGGTGAGATCGGGCACTTCCGCGGCACCCACGGCGCTCAGCGCCATGCCGAGGGCTGCGGCATCCCGGTGCCACACAGCACTGGCCTGGGCCAGCTTTTCCAGCACCTCATCGGGCACCCGCTCCCCGGTGCGGCGCGACACGGCAGCCGTCAGACGCCGGTCATCGAAGACAGCGGCCGCGGCGGTGTGGGCAGCGTGGAATGCCCCTAGGGCATAGAGGGCTTCCTGGCGGAGGGTCTGCAGGCTCTTGGCCAGCGCCCGCTCCCGCACTCCCTGCCAGGGGCCAGAGGGGGTGACATCGGTGCCAGCGGCGGGGCCGGCGTCCATCTCGCTGAGGCTGTTGGCCTTGGCCATCACCCCCGGCACGTTGGCCGAACGGGCTGGATCGAGGGCGTCGCCCACCCGGTGCATCCAGCGTCCCAGCTGCCGGCGGATCCCCATGGCCGTAGTTGCCGCTGCAGGCAGTGTGACGCAAATGGCGGGCAGTGGACGGCTGATCGGCAGCCCGGTGCCTGGCACAATCCACATCAGAGAACCGGGGAATGGGGCTGTGTTCAGCGCCAAAACCGACTACGGCCTGATCGCCCTGCTGGAGCTGGCCTCGATTCACGGCCAGGGTGGCGTCCTGCAGGTTGGAGAGATCGCGGCCCGCCAGCAGATCCCCGATCGCTACCTCGAGCAGATGCTCACCAGCCTGCGCCGGGGCCAGATTCTGCGCAGCATCCGCGGGCCCCGCGGGGGCTACCAGCTCGCTAAGGCACCTAGTGATATCCGGGTCTCGGATGTGGTGCGCTGCCTGGAGGGCGATGGCGCCATGCCGGCCCGCTCCGGCCGTGACACACCGGAGGTGGAGGTGGTGCGGGGGATGGAGCAGCAGCTGGCCGATGCCCACCAGCGAATCCTTGAAGGAACAACCCTGCAAGACCTGCTGGACCGTCGTGATCAGCTGGCCCAGTCGCAGGCGATGTATTTCATCTGATTAGATCAATCTAGGTATTACTGCTCAGCTGAGTCGCGACTTAAGATTCTCTCAATGTTCGCGAAGGCTTCGCCTTGAACGACAACCATCCGGTGTTGCAGGCCATGCTCCTTGACCTGCGGGAACTCCGGAGCCGCTACGCGGCTGATCCCTGTGATTTCAACCGTTATCAACTGGCGCGTCAGGAGGCGCGGGTGGGTCAGGTGCGCCCAGATCTGTTGATGGGTGTTTGATCCGGGCCTAGAGGCCCCATGGACGGCCTGCTCCAGCAGCAAGGGCGTAAGACTTGGACGCGCACCATCCGTCGTACGAGCTGTATTCAATCAGTTCACGCTGGTCCAGCTTCGCTGGAAATGCGTGCATCCGCCTGATGCTTCTTTCTCCATGCGTGGCTGCGACCTCCCCGTTGAGGTTTTGGGGGGTATTGCGCCCACGTCGTTAAGGCATGACCCCGTGATTGAATCACAGATGCAACGCTTGATGCACTTGCTGCAAGTCTAGTGTTGTAGTAAA
>CAIOXF010000185.1 GCA_903862155.1 uncultured cyanobacterium
AGCTCGGTGAGCTCGGCGTAGTCGTAGAAGCGGGCGGCGGCGGCGGCGGCCTGCTGGAGCAGCACCATGCCCACCGAGAAGTTGGGGATCACAGCCCCGCCCACCGACGCCTTCTCGGAGAAGGCCACCAAATCGGCGAGCTGCTCGGGCGAGAGGCCGGTGGTGCCGATCACCGGGTGCACGCCGTAGGCAATGGCGCCGCGGGTGTGCTCATACACGACAGAGGGATGGGTGAAATCCACCAGCACGGCGCCACCGCCGGGGCCGCTCTGGCGCACGCTCTGGCTGGCCTGGCAAAGGCAGCCCTCGAAATCGCTAGTAATCGCCACCTCCAGCTCGCCGAGGCCCAGCTCCAGGCCCACGTCGGCACCCTCCTTACCTGGGGTGTTATCGATGGCGCCCACCAGCTCACAGTGGGGAGCGCCAATCACCGCTTTGACCACCTCGGCCCCCATCCTCCCCAGGGCGCCGGCCACCACCACCGGAATCGAATGGGAGGGGGAGGCGCTGGTCATCCGGGACATGGGTGATGTGGCGCTGAGCCTATGGCGCATCAAGACCTGTAATCCCCGCTCGCACAGGGGCTGCGCCCTTCGTAGGCTCCTTCACATTGCTCAAAAAAGGCCGCATGTTCACGCAGGTCCGCTCCGCCAGCCGTCGGGTCAGCCCTGCCGCCTCCCACACGGGAGCTGTGATGCGTGCGGTGTACGTGGTGCTGGAGCCCCAGTACCAGAACTCCCTCACCCAGGCGGCCACCTCCCTCAACGATCAGAACGGACCGCTGGCCATCGATCTGAGCGGCTACCTGATCGAGGAGCTGCGCGACCCGCAGAACTACGCCGATTTCTGCGACGACGTGGCCCATGCCGATGTGTTCATCGGCTCCCTGATCTTCATTGAAGATCTGGCCCAGAAGGTGGTGGATGCCGTGGCCCCCCACCGCGAGAAGCTCAAGGCCGCCGTGGTGTTCCCCTCCATGCCGGAGGTGATGCGCCTCAACAAGCTGGGCACCTTCTCGATGGCCCAGCTCGGCCAGAGCAAGAGCGCCATTGCCGGCTTCATGAAGAAGCGGAAGGAGGCCGGCGGCGCGGGCTTCCAAGACGCGATGCTCAAACTGCTCAACACCCTGCCCACGGTGTTGAAGTATTTGCCGGTGGAGAAGGCGCAGGACGCGCGCTCCTTCATGCTCAGCTTCCAGTACTGGCTGGGCGGCACACCAGACAATCTCAGGAATTTCCTGTTGATGCTGGCCGACAAG
Source organism: uncultured cyanobacterium (assembly GCA_903862155.1). Lineage (GTDB taxonomy): Bacteria > Cyanobacteriota > Cyanobacteriia > PCC-6307 > Cyanobiaceae > UBA5018. The sequence goes on from CAIOXF010000185.1 coordinate 1,259, forward strand.
TACGTGTACCCCCGGGGTGAAACGGACCGGCCTGAGCTGGAGGTGGCCGAGCCCGAGGTGTTCCCCGATCTGGGCATCTGGCACCCCCTTGCACCGGGGATGTTCGAAGACCTCAAGGAATATCTTAACTGGAGCGCCAGCCGCAGCGATCTCTCTGAGAAGGCGCGCAAGGGCCCGGTGATCGGCCTGGTGCTGCAGCGCAGCCACATCGTCACCGGCGATGAGGCCCACTACGTGGCCGTGATCCAGGAGCTGGAATTCCGAGGCGCCACCGTGATTCCAGTGTTCTGCGGTGGGCTCGACTTCACCAAGCCGGTGAATGCCTTCTTCTACGACCCGCTCAATCCCGAGCAGCCGATCGTGGATGGCGTGGTGTCGCTCACTGGCTTCGCCCTAGTGGGCGGTCCTGCCCGCCAGGACCATCCCAAGGCGATCGAGGCGCTGAAGAAGCTCAACTGCCCCTACATGGTGGCGCTGCCCCTGGTGTTCCAGACCACCCAGGAATGGGAGGAGAGCGATCTGGGCCTGCACCCGGTGCAGGTGGCCCTGCAGATTGCGATTCCTGAGCTGGATGGCGCGATCGAGCCGATCGTGCTCAGCGGCCGCGACGATGCCACCGGCAAGGCCCACACCCTGCAAGACCGGGTGGATGCGATCGCCGAGCGTGCCATCCGTTGGGCCTCCCTGCGGATCAAGCCGCGGGCCAACAAGAAGCTGGCAATCACCGTGTTCAGCTTCCCGCCCGACAAGGGCAACGTGGGCACCGCCGCCTACCTCGACGTGTTCGGCTCGATCTTCCGGGTGCTGGAAGAGATGAAGGCCAAGGGCTACACGATCGAGAACATGCCCCGCAACAGCAAGGCCCTGATGGATGCCGTGCTGAAGGATCCCGAGGCGATGGAGGGAGCGCCGGAGCTGGCGATTGCCCACCGCATGAGCGTGGAGGAATATGAGCGGCTCACCCCCTATTCCGAGCGCCTCGAAGAGAACTGGGGCAAGCCCCCCGGCAACCTCAACTCCGACGGCACCAATCTTCTGATCTACGGCCGCCACTTCGGCAACGTATTTGTGGGTGTGCAGCCCACCTTTGGCTATGAGGGCGACCCGATGCGGCTGCTCTACTCCCGCAGCGCCAGCCCTCACCATGGCTTCGCCGCTTACTACACCTATCTCGAAAAGGTGTGGCAGGCCGATGCGGTGCTGCACTTCGGCACCCACGGCTCGCTGGAGTTCATGCCCGGCAAGCAGATGGGCATGAGCGAAACCTGCTACCCGGATTCGCTGATCGGCGCCCTGCCGAACCTCTATTACTACGCCGCCAACAACCCCAGCGAAGCCACCATCGCCAAGAGGCGCGGCTACGCCTCCACGATCAGCTACCTCACTCCGCCCGCTGAAAACGCCGGCCTCTACAAGGGCCTGAAGGAACTGGGCGAGCTGGTGGGCTCCTACCAGCAGCTGCGCGAAGGCTCCCGCGGCGTGCAGATCGTGAACGCCGTGGTGGAAACGGCCCGCCAGTGCAACCTCGACAAAGACGTGCAGCTGCCCGAGGTGGATGCTGCCGAGCTGGGCCTCGATGAGCGCGACGGCGTGGTGGGTGCGGTGTATCGCCAGCTGATGGAGATCGAAAGCCGGCTGCTGCCCTGCGGCCTGCACACCATCGGCAAGCCGCCCACGGCTGAAGAGGCGATCGCCACCCTGGTGAACATCGCCGCCCTCGAACGCCAAGAAGAGGGCATCCGCTCGCTGCCGGGCCTGCTGGCCGAGAGCCTGGGCCGCACCATCGAAGAGGTGTACCGCGGCAACGATGAGGGCGTGCTGGCGGATGTGGAGCTCAACCGCCGGATCACCGAAACCAGTCGGGCGGCCGTGGGCGCCATGGTGCGCAGCGTCACCGGGGCCGATGGCCGCGTGACCCTGCGGCGCAACTTCGGCTGGCTGTTTGATTTGCTGGCCCAGTTCGGCTTCAAGTTCCCCAGCCCCTGGCTGCAGGCCTGCTGCAAGGCCGGGTTTGTGAGCATCGATTCCACCGAGCTCGACAAGCTGTTCGGCTACCTGCAGTTCTGCCTGGAGCAGGTGTGCGCCGATATGGAGATGCAGAGCCTGCTCAAGGCACTGGACGGTGAATACGTGCTGCCCGGCCCCGGCGGCGACCCGATCCGCAACCCCGGCGTGCTGCCCAGCGGCAAGAACATCCACGCCCTCGATCCCCAGGCCATCCCCACCCGCGCCGCCATCGCCGCCGCCAAGGTGGTGGTGGATCGCCTGATCGAACGCCAAAAGATCGAGCAGGGCGCCTGGCCCGAAACCATCGCCTGCGTGCTCTGGGGAACCGACAACATCAAGACCTACGGCGAATCCCTCGCCCAGATCCTGTGGTTCATCGGCGTGCGTCCGGTGCCGGATTCCCTGGGCCGGGTGAACAAGCTGGAACTCATCCCCCTGGAGGAACTGGGGCGGCCCCGCATCGATGTGGTGGTGAACTGCAGCGGCGTATTCCGCGACCTGTTCATCAACCAGATGGCCCTGATCGACCAGGGCGTGAAGCTGGCGGCCGAGGCCGATGAGCCCCTGGAGATGAACTTCGTGCGCAAGCACGCCCAAGAGCAGGCTGCTGAGCAGGGCATCTCCCTGCGCGACGCTGCCACCCGGGTGTTCTCCAACGCCAGCGGCAGCTACAGCTCCAACGTGAACCTGGCGGTGGAGAACAGCACATGGGAAGAGGAAGGCGAGCTGCAGGAGATGTATCTCTCGCGCAAAACCTTCGCCTTCAACGCCGACAACCCCGGCGAGATGAACCAGAAGCGCGAGGTGTTCGAGTCGGTGATGAAGACGGCCGACGTGACCTTCCAGAACCTCGACTCCGCCGAGATCTCGCTCACCGATGTGAGCCACTACTTCGACAGTGACCCCACCAAGCTGATTGCCAACCTGCGCGACGACGGCAAGGCTCCCGCCAGCTACATCGCTGATACCACCACGGCCAATGCCCAGGTACGGTCCCTCAGCGAAACGATCCGCCTCGATTCCCGCACCAAGCTGCTCAATCCCAAGTGGTACGAGGGGATGCTGAACAGCGGCTATGAGGGCGTGCGTGAAGTGGCCAAGCGCCTCAACTTCACCCTGGGCTGGAGTGCCACCAGCGGGGCCGTGGACAACTTCGTGTATGAGGAGGCCAATGACACCTTCATCAACGACCCGGAGATGCGCCAGCGGCTGATGGATCTCAATCCCCACAGCTTCCGCCGCATCGTGGGCACCCTGCTCGAAGTGAATGGCCGCGGCTACTGGGAAACCTCCGACGAGAACATCCAGCAACTGCAGGAGCTTTACCAGCAGATCGAAGACAAGATCGAAGGGGTGGCCGACTGAGCTCAATTGCTGGGTCCGGGGGGCAGCTGGCTGGCTGCCTCCGCCTCCCGCCAGCTGTTGCTAAAGGGCTGCCCCCATGGCGGCAACCTGAACGATCGGACCCACGTCGTGCACCCTTAGCACCCGGGCGCCCCTGGAGACCGCGAGGGCGCACACGGCCGCTGTCCCCCAGAGGCGAGCCCGGGGCCGCGGTTCGTTCAACACCGCACCGATGAAGCGCTTGCGTGACGGGCCCACCAACAGGGGGTAGGCGTGGCTCAGCTCCGGGAGCCGGCGGAGCAGCTCCAGGTTCTGTTCGGTGGTCTTGGCAAACCCCAGACCCGGATCCCAGACAAGCTGTTCGGGCTTCACGCCCGCTGCCAGGGCCGCTTCACTGGCGGCCTCGAGCTCGGCGCGCACCTCCGCCACCACATCGCTGTAGGCCGCCAGGCTGTCCATGGTCTGGCTGGTGCCGCGGCTATGCATCAGCACGTAGGGGCACCCAGTTGCGGCGATCAGCCGCAACATCGCCGGATCCCGCAGCGTACCGCCGGCGGCGCCGGCCGTGCGGTTGGCACCGCGCACATCGTTGATCCAGTCGGCCCCGGCGGCCAGGGCCGCTTCGGCGACCGAGGCCTCGAACGTGTCGACCGAGATCAGCAGCTGGGGGTGATCCACCCGCAGGGGCTGGAGCGCCTGCAGGGCCGGCAGCAGACGCCGCCGTTCTTCCTGTGGACCCACCATCGCGGCCCCGGGCCGGGTGCTCTGGGCCCCCAGATCGAGCAAAGCCGCTCCCTGGGCCAGCATGCGCCGGGCCTGCCGGACGACAGCCCCGGGGGCGTCCAGCCGCCCCCCATCGCTGAAGGAGTCGGGGGTGAGATTGAGCACCCCCATCACCAGCGGGCCAGGCGGGATCAGGGCAGGGGGATTCAGCTCGGTTGCCTCACACCGTTGCCGGCACCTGGTAGTTGGCGATGCGGGCAAAGCTCACCGGATCAAGCGAGGCGCCGCCCACCAGCACGCCGTCGATCTCGTTCTGGGCCATCAGGCCGTCAATGGTGGCGGGGTTCACCGAACCGCCGTATTGCACCGTGACCTCCGGGTTGCCCACCCAGCCGCGGATCAGCCCGCAGATGCGGTTGGCCTCGGCCGCCTCACAGGTCTTGCCGGTGCCGATGGCCCAGATCGGCTCGTAGGCCACGATCAGCCGGGTTGGATCCACATCCTCCAGGCCCTGCTCGATCTGGCGGTGGATCACCCGCTCAGTTTCGCCAGCCTCGCGCTGGTCGAGGCTCTCCCCCACGCACAGGATCGGAATCAGGCCGTGGCGCTGGGCGTTGCGGGCGCGCAGATTGATCTGTTCGTCGCTCTCGCTGTAGTACTTGCGGGGCTCGCTGTGGCCCACGACAGCGTGGCTCACCCCGTGCTCCAGCAGCATTGGTGCCGAGATCATGCCGGTGTAGGCACCCTGGTCTTCCCAGTGCACGTTCTGGCCGGCAATGGCTACGCCGGCACCCTCCAGGTGGCGGCAGAGGGTGGGGATGGAGGTGAAGGGCGGCGCGATCACCACCTGGCGGTCGTCCGGGAGATCGGCGATCAGGGGTCGGAAGGCCGCGGCAAAGGCCCGCGTCTCCGCGCAGGTCATGTGCATCTTCCAGTTGCCCGCGATCACGGTCTTGCGCACCGGTTTCACCCCGTAGCCAGTGCTCCCGACGCTAATGGTCCACCGTTCAGGCCCCTGGTGAGGCATCGGGGCGCGGCAGCGGTGTGACCAGCAGTTCGCGGCCATCCAGGCTCACCGCATCCCCCAGGGCCAGCTGCCGACCCCTGCGGGTTTCGATCGCCCCGTTCACCCGCACATCGCCACGCTGAATCCGGAGCTTGGCCTCACCGCCGGTGGCCACGAGGCCGTGCCATTTGAGGAACTGATCGAGCTTCAAACAACGCTGATAGGGTGCCGGCATGCTCGCACCCTCGCCGGCCGGCTTCCGCAGACTCTGGCCGCTGCTGAGGCCCCACCGCCGCCGCCTCATTGCCGGTGGCGCCTGCATGCTCGTGTTCGTGGTGTGCTGGCCGGCGCTGGCCTGGCTGGCCGGCCAGCTGATCCCCGCCATTGGCGCCGGCGACTTCAACAAGGTGCTGCGCACCATCGCCGCTGCCCTGGCGGTGTTTCTGGTGCAGAAGGCCGCCCAGTTCGGCCAAGACACCCTGCTGGCCGGCCCAGCCCTGCAGGTGAGCCAAGAGCTCCGGCGCACCCTGTTCGCCCGCCTGCAGCGCATCGATTTCGGGGCCCTCGAGAAGCTCTCCGCCGGCGACCTCACCTACCGCCTCACCGAAGACGCCGATCGCGTAGGCGAGGTGATCTACAAAACAATCCAAGACACCACCCCCTCGGCACTCCAGCTGGTGGTGGTGCTGGGCTACATGGTGTGGCTCGACTGGCTGCTGGCCTTGGCCACGCTGCTGCTTGCTCCGGTGGTGGTGCTGCTGGTGAGCGGCTTCGGGGCCCGCGTGATGGGCGCCGCCGAACGCAGCCAGAAGCAGGTGAGCGAGCTGGCCGGGCTGCTGGGCGAAGCCATCGCCGGTTTGCCTCTGGTGCGCGCCTTCGCCGCCGAGCCGTGGCTGCAGCAGCGGTTTGATGAAGAAATCGACCTGCACCGCAAGGCCCGCTACCGGACCCTGCGGCTGCTGGCCCTGCAGCACCCGGTGGTGGGATTTATTGAGGCAGCCGGGATCCTGGCGGTGCTGCTGATCGGGGCCGCCCGCATCCAGGCTGGCGGCCTCAACAGCCAGGGCTTCAGCAGCTATGTGGCGGCCCTGCTGATGTTGATCGATCCGATCAGCCACCTCACCACCAATTTCAATGAGTTCCAACAGGGTCAGGCCTCCCTACGCCGCCTGCGCCAGATCGAAAGCGAACCGGTGGAGCCGCCCGACCGCCCGGATGCGCAGCCCCTCGGGCCGGTGCGGGGTGAGCTGGTGCTCGATCGTGTGAGCTTCGGCTACACCCAAGACCAGCCCGTGCTCAACAACCTCAGCCTGCAAGTGGAGCCTGGCCAGATGGTGGCGTTGGTGGGCCCCTCGGGCGCCGGCAAGAGCACCCTGTTTTCGCTGCTGCTGCGCTTCAACACGGCCCAAGAGGGCCGGGTTCTGCTCGATGGCCGCGACCTGGCCGACCTGCGCGCCCGCGACCTGCGCCAGGCCGTGGCCCTGGTACCCCAGCGATCCAACGTGTTCTCCGGCACGGTGGCTGAGGCGATCGCCTTCGGCCGGCCCGCTACCCGCGAGCAGATCCGCGAAGCCGCCCAGCTGGCCAATGCTTCCGGCTTCATTGAAGCCCTGCCCGAGGGCTACGACAGCCGCATTGAGGAGCGCGGCAGCAATTTCTCCGGCGGTCAGCTCCAGCGCCTCGCCATCGCCCGCGCTGTGCTCGGCAATCCTGCGGTGCTGCTGCTGGATGAGGCCACCAGCGCCCTCGACGCCGAAGCCGAGGAGGCGGTTCAGCACGGCCTCAAGCAGGCCATGGCCCAGCGCACCGTACTGGTGATCGCCCACCGACTGGCCACCGTGCAGGAAGCAGACCAGATCCTGGTGCTTGAGAGCGGCCGCATCGTGGAGCGCGGCAGCCACAATCAGCTCATGGCCCATGGCGGTCGTTACCGTGAGCTGTGCGAACGCCAGCTCATTCACATGGGTGCGTGATGACTTGGGAATACCGGGTAATCCACATCAATGTCGAGAGCGGCAGCCCACCCGGGCCGCCGGATCCCAAGGCAGACAGCGAACGCCTCGGCGGAGCACTCAGCCCCGACTACCTCAAGCGCGAGTTTCCCCAGCAGTACAACGCCGAAGCCCAGAAGCCGCGCCATCCTGCCGAGCAGCTGCAGTTCTTCCTCAATGCCCTGGGCAAGGAGAACTGGGAGATGGTGGAAGCCGCCCAGGTGGGTCCACTGCTGATGTTCTTCTTCAAACGGCCGAGGCGCGAACCGCCAAAGGCAATCGACATCCCAGACACCCCCCCAGAGTCGTGAGCCAGCTGGTGGGCTTTCTCTATCCTAAGCAGGCGCAATCAGCGGTCTCTTGGACGAAACCACCCAGCAAGACAATCAGGCTCCGGTGCTCACCTTTGAGGGCAAGCGTTACGACCTCAACAGCCTCCCCGACGAACTGAAGGAACTGGTGCGCGGCATGCAGGTAGCCGATGCCCAGCTCCGCATGCACGAAGACACGCTCAAGGTGCTGGCCGTGGGCCGCCAGTCGATGGCCATGCAGCTCAACGAGAAGCTAAAGGCCATCCCACCTCTCCCCTGATCAGACCGCTGCCCTAAACAGCGGAAGCCTGAACGGTCAGGCCCCAAGGGGCGCCAGGTTCTCGAAGCGGAACACCTGGCGCCCCGCCGGCTGATCGCCCAAGGCCTCGGTTTCCACCACCCGCTCCTGCAGCACCCAGGGGCCGGCAACGCTGAGGGGCACGAAGGTGTCGGTGAAGCGGCTGACGCCACCCCGGGGGACTCCGGTAGCCGGATCGGCGTACTGGCTGGTGTAGCTGCGGCTGAGGTAGCCACTGCCGGTGTCGGTGGTGCTCTCGGTGAAGATCGTCACCACGGTGCCGTGGATGTGGCGATGCACCATCGTCACCACGTCGTTTTGGATGCGGTAGCGGTCGCCTGCATTCTTGCCACCCACGATCACCTCGGTGCCCACCGCATCGGTGTCACCGGCAGTGAAGGTGTTCTCGCCGTGGGTCTGCTCAAAGCTGCGGCGCACCCGGTGGATGGCCACCTCCCACAGCTGAGAGGCCACGGCCTTGTGCACTGTTTCGTCCTCGATGCCCTCCACCTGGGCCTTGAGATCAGCGCCCACCTGGAAGCTGCCCTCAACCCTCTGGTCGCCTTGCTCCCAGATGCAGCGGCCCTGGTAGCCGCCGAAGCCCGGCTCCCAGGTGTAGCGGTTCTCGTAGGCAGCGCGGAACTGCGCGGTGCAGTCGCTGCCGGGCGCAGTCACCTCGCACTGAGCCTGGACGGCGAGGGCCTCGGGGGTGGCAGTCACGGCGAACATGGGAGAGATGGGGAAACCCTAAGGGCGCTCCAGGCCGGCACGCCGTTAGGCCCCAGGCTCAGGCCGCCACAG